>DATEFR010000516.1:0-30122 GCA_035280545.1 Burkholderiaceae bacterium
CCACGCCGAGCGCGCGAGCGCCGAGCGCCTGATGCGCGAGGTCACCGCGCTGTACACCTGCGGCCCGGCGGGCGGCGGCGGCGTGCGCACCGCGCTGCGGCCGACGCTGGGCACCGTGTCGTGCCTGCTGCCGCGCGAGCAGGTGCGCACCGGCTTCGAGATGCTGGAGTGAGCGCACGATGAGCCGCACGACGACCGCCTCCGTCATCACCGTGCCGCTGTGGCGTGCCGCGCACGGCCGCACCGGCGACAAGGGCAACCGCTCGAACATCAGCGTGATCGCATGGCATGCGCAGCTGTACCCGGCGATCGTCGAGCAGATCACCGAGGCGCGCGTCGCGCAGCAGTTCGCGCATCGCCGGCCGAGCCGGGTCGCGCGCCACGAGCTGGTGAACCTGCACGCGTTGAATTTCGTGATCGACGACGTGCTCGATGGCGGCGTCAACGACGCGCTGAATCTCGACAGCCACGGCAAGGCGCTGTCGTTCCTGCTGCTCGATCTCGAACTCGAGCTGCCGGCATCGCTCGCGCCCCTGCTTCGTGGGCCCGAACACAACACATGACCCAGGAGACAAGACGATGTTCCGACCCGTTTGCAGATCCCGACGATTGACCGCTGCCGTCCTGGTCGTGGCCGCGGCGACTTTCGGCGTCACGCCGTTCGCCGCGCTCGCGCAGGCGAAGTACCCCGACAAGCCGGTCACCTTCATCGTGCCGTTCGCCGCCGGCAGCGCGACCGACCAGCTCGCGCGTGCGCTGGGCCAGTCGTTCACCGAGCAGACCAAGCAGGCGGTGGTCGTCGACAACAAGGCCGGCGCGAGCGGCATGCTCGCCGCGCAGGCTGCGGCCAAGGCGCCGGCCGATGGCTACACGGTGCTGATCACGACCAACACGACGCAAGCCGCGAACGAGCATCTGTTCAAGAAGCTCAGCTACGACCCGATCAAGGACTTCGCGCCGATCACCGGGCTGGGCAAAGGCGGGCAGGTGCTGGTCGTCAAGGCCGACTCGCCGTACAAGAGCGTCGCCGAGCTGCTCGCGAAGGCGAAGAAGGATCCCGGCAAGCTGAGCTTCGGCAGCGGCAGCTCGTCCAGCCGCGTCGCCGGCGAGCTGTTCAAGCAGCTCAGCCACACCGAGATCCTGCACGTGCCGTACAAGAGCAACCCGAACGCGATCACCGATCTGCTGGGCGGCCAGATCGACCTGATGATCACCGACACCGCCACCGGCGTGCCGCAGATCAAGGGCGGCAAGCTGAAGGCGCTGGGCGTCTCGACCAGCAAGCGGCTCGCGCTGTTGCCCGATGTGCCGACCCTCGATGAGGCCGGCGTCAAAGGCTACGACATGGGCTACTGGTTCGCCGCGTACGTGCCGGCCGGCACGCCGGCGCCGGTGGTCCAGCGGCTGCACGAGTTGCTCGTCGCGGGCGTCAAGGGCGCCGCGGCGAAGTCGTTCTTCGACGGCAGCGGCGCCGAGCCGTGGACGACGACGCCCGACGAGCTCGCGAAGTTCCAGAGCGCCGAAAGCGCGAAGTGGGGCAAGGTCATCAAGGCCGCCGGCATCGAGCCGGAGTGACGCGCCAGCCTCGCCCCTGACGCTCCGTCATCCCGCGCGGCGACGGCTCCATGCCGACGCCGCAGGCGGAGCCTTGCCCGAAGAAGAGACACACCAGGAGACCCCCATGACCTCGACGAGACGGACGAAGATGCTGCTGCTGTCGCTGATGGCGACGGCGGTGACGGCCTGCGGCGGTTCCGACGGCGACGATGGCGCCGCGGCACCGACGGCCGCGACGCCGCAGATGACCTTGACCGTCAGCGCGAGCGAGGATTTCGCCGGCAGCTACGGCAGCGTCGGCGCGTACGAGAAGCTGACCGGCACGCTGAAGGGCGAGGTCGATCCCAAAGACCGGCACAACGCCATCATCCAGGACCTCGCGCTCGCGCCGGTCAACGCCCGCGGCATGGTCGAGTACACGACGGAGTTCGTGCTGCTCAAGCCCAAGGACATGACCAAGGCCAACGGCGTGCTGCGCTACGACGCGCCGAACCGCGGCAACATCCTGACGATGCCGAACCCGGCCGCGACGCCGGGCGATGCCGAGTATCTCGAGCGCGGCTACACGATGCTGTACGCGGCGTGGCAGGGCGACGTGCCGAAATCCAACCCGGCGCGGCTGACACTGACCGTGCCGGTCGCGAAGAACGCGGACGGCTCGGCCATCACCGGGCCGTACCGCGCCGAGCTGGTTCCGTCGACCGCGACGCCGGTGATGACGCTGCCGGGCGGCGTGTTCAACGGCACGATGATCCCGTACGCGCCGGCCAGCCTGGACAACACGCAGAGCGGCTACTCGTTGACCAAGCGCATCAAGGAGACCGACCCGCGCATCCTCGTGCCGGCCAGCGACTGGAAGTTCGCCGACTGCAACACGACGAGCAACCCGTTCCCCGGCACCGCCGACGGCAGCAAGGTCTGCGTGAAGGGCGGCTTCGACCCGAACTACCTGTACGAGATCATCTACGTCGCGAAGGATCCGAAAGTGATGGGCGTGGGCCTGGCCGCGTTGCGCGACACGGTGACCTTCTTCCGCCATGCGAATGCCGATGCGGCCGGCAGCGCCAACCCGATCGCCGGTGCGATCCGCTATGCGATCGGCCAGGGCACGTCGCAATCGGGCAATGCGATGAAGACCTTCCTGCACCTGGGCTTCAACGAGGCGCTGGACGGCAGCAAGGTGTTCGATGGCCTCTACGCGCATGTCGCGGCGCGCCAGACCAATGTCAACACGCGCTTCGCGGTGCCGGGCGGCGGCGGCGCGATCCGCACCGATCACACCGCGTTCGGCCAGACCGCGCCGCGCGGCCTCGCGGCCGACTATCGCGACGACGTGGCCGGCCGCACCGGCGGCGTGATGGCGCGCTGCAGCGCGAGCAACACCTGCCCCAAGTTCTTCCTCGGCCTGTCGGGCACCGAGTTCTGGCAGCTGCAAGGCTCGCCGGTGCTGACCGATGCGTATGGGCTGCAGGATCTGGTGCAGCCCGCCAACGCGCGCATCTACTACTACGCGAGCACGCAGCACGGCGGCAATGGCGGCACCGCGAGCATCAACTACGTGCCATCGGTCGGCGTGTACCCGCTGGGCACCGTGACGCAGCACGTCGACACGTTCCGTGCGCTGTTCATAGCCCTCGAGGACTGGGTCGTGCGTGGCACCGAACCACCGGCCAGCCAGGTGCCGCAGCTCGCCGACGGCACGCTGGTGCGACCGAGCGCGCTGCAGTACCCGACGATGAAGGGGCTGACCTGGCCGGTGGCCGGCACGCCCACCGCGATCCCCGACTTCCAGTACCTCGCGCGCTACAACGGCTTCTCGGTGCTGGACTTCGGCCCGCAGTACATCCCGCAGGACGAGTCCGGCATCGCGACACAGCTGCCGCCGTACTACACCGGCAAGGACTACGCGATCCTCGTGCCGCAGGTGAGCACGAGCACCGGGCTGGCGCTGGCCGGCATCCGCAGCGTGGCGGTGCGCGCACCGCTGGGCACCAGCCTGGAGTTCAACCCGATGAGCAACCTGCTGTTCGGCGAGAACGTCAGCCTGACCGGTGCCTACATCCCGTTCCACAAGACCGAGGCCGCGCGCATCGCGGCCGGCGACACGCGGCCTTCGCTCGAATCGCTGTATGGCAACCAGGCGGGATATCTCGCGGCCGTCACCACGGCGGCGAATGCGCTGGTCGCGCAGCGGTTTCTGCTGCAGCGGGATGCGGATCGCTTGATCGGCGAGGCGGCGGCTGCGGCGGTCTTGCCGTAGGTGACGGCGTCAGGGAGCCTGTGCTCCGCCAGAGGAGCTCAGGCACTCGCCGCAAGCGATGCGCGTGCGGTGGCCGGCTTGACCTTCAATCGCACCTCAACGCGGGAACCGAGGCGATTGATGATGCCGACCAGCCGATCCAGCGTGAAGCGAGACAGATCGGCGTTTCGGATGCGCGAGAAGTCTGCTGCCGCGATGCCCGTGCGGGTCTGCGCCTCGCGCACGGTCAAGCCCTCCTTGTCGAGCTTCTTGATGATCTCGGCGGCCAGCAGCGCTTTGAATTGCTTCACGTCGGCATCGTCATGGCCGAGATCGCGGTAGACGTTGCCGCTGCCGCGGACGACGTCGAGGGGCGCTTGCTTCATCACAACATCTCCTTCAAACGCTTCACGCGCATCGCGATCAGCTCGATCTCGTGCTTGGGTGTCTTGATCCCTTGCGCCGATTTCTTCTGAAAGGCATGCAAGACCCAGATGTCCGAACCGATCTGCACCGCATACACCACCCGATAGGCATTGCCGCGGTAGGGCAGCGCGATCTCCATGACACCTGAACCCAATCCCTTCAGAGGCTTGACGATGTCCGCCTTACCGCCTTCCGCCGCGATCGTCAGCGCGGCCAGGCAGATCGCTTGTGCGCCCGTCGGGAAGGTGTCGAATTCCTTGCGGGCGGCCACGATCCACGAGATCGGTCGCGTCGGTCTTGTCATCTCGATCCTCCCGATCGAATGTTGTCATATTCGACAACATCACGCAAGCCCGGGGGTTCAGCGCGCCGTGTTTCGCGGCCATTGCGGGGTGCCTAGCTGGTGGGCCACCTGCCTGCACCTGCCAGCACCGCATCCGAGTCCTGCCCCAGCACCGGCGCCGCGAACGGCGCCGGCCCCGGCGTGCGGCTGAACTTGATCGGCCGCGTGACGCCGCGGTACGGGCCTATCGTGGCGTGCTCGATGGTCGTGATCATGTCCTCGGCCAGCACCTGCGGATGGTCGAACATGTCCTCGACCTTGCGCGCCGCAGCGCACGGCACCTCGTCGCCGAAGAGCTGCTCCCATTCGAGCGCGCTGCGCGCTGCGAGCGCGGCATGCAGCCGCGGGATGATCTCGGCCGCGTGCTGTGCACGCTTGCGCACGCTGTCGTAGCGCGGGTCGTCGGCCAGCGCGACGAGGCCGGTCTTCCCGCACAACGCCTTCCAGAACCGCGGCGTGTTCGCCGAAATGTAGAGGTGACCCTCGCGCGCCGGGTGGATGCCCGTGACACCGCCCGAGCGCATGTCGCGGCCGATGTCCAGCGGCTCGCCGCCGGCCCAGATCAGCCGTGCCGACTGCATCGTCAGCGCGCTGCGCAGCAGCGAGACGCCGACGTACTGACCGAGGCCGCTGCGCTCGCGCTCGTACAGCGCCGAGGCGACGCCGGAGGCGAGCAGCGCGGCCGCGTAGTAGTCGACGACCGAGCCGTAGATGATCTCCGGCGCGCCGCCGCGTTTGCCCTGCAGCGCGCACATGCCGGAGAAGGTCTGCAGCACCTGGTCGTAGCCGGCCTTGTCCTTCATCGGGCCGGTTTCGCCGTAGCCGGTGACCGCGCAATAGATCAGGCGCGGGTTCAGCGTGCTCAGCGTGTCGAAGGCGATGCCCAGCCGCTTCGGCACGCTGGGGCGGAAGTTGTGGACCAGCACGTCGGCCTCGCGCGCGAGGCGCATCAGCTGCGCGAGGCCGTCGGCCGTCTTCAGATCGAGCACGATGCCGCGCTTGCTGCGGTTCACGCCGATGAACGCGCGGCTCTCGGCCTGCAGGGTCGACGGGTAGGTGCGCAGGTTGTCGCCGTCGGGCGGCTCGACCTTGATCACGTCGGCGCCCTGGTCGGCGAGCAGCGTGCAGCCGTACGGGCCCGCGATGTAGGCCGAGAGGTCGAGCACGCGCACGCCGCTGAGCGGACCGGCGGGGCCGGGGCGGGAGGAGGGTCGTGAGACGGCCATGGCAGCAGCAGGCGAAAGATCAGGACTCTTCGGTGAACGGCGGCGTGCGCTCGGGGGCGAGCGACAGCCAGGTCAGGCGCCACGCGCCATGCTCGCGGCCGCCGGCACGGTAGTACGGGTTGAAGACGAGCGGCGCGCGGTAGCCGAGCTTCAGGTGGAGGGTCGGGCCGCCGCCGGCCGGGTCGCTGGGGTGATCCTCGACCTCGATCCAGTCGTCTGCCGGCCCCTCGGGCAGGCGCACCGTCTCGTCGGTCTTGAACCCGTCGATCAGGTCGGTCGCGTAGACCAGCGGGCCGCGGGTGATCGCGGCGTAGTCCTGGCGCAGCACTTCCTGACGCACCGGCGTGCCGTCGGGCGCACGCGAATCCTGCACATTGCGGTTGCTGCGCCGGTGCAGGCAGGGGCGCATCGGCAGGTGCAGCTCGATGCGGTCCCCGGCGCACCAGGTGCGGTCGAGTTCGGCATAGCGTCCCGGCTGCGAAAGTCGCACATCGCCGTCGTTGACGCGAACGTGCGCGCCCTCGGCCCACGACGGGACGCGCACGCGCAGCGTGAAGCGCGCCGCATGCTCGGGTTCCATCCGCAGCTGCACGGCGCCGTCGAACGGATAGGCGGTGCGCTGCTCGATCCGCACGCGGCCGGCCTCGGGCAGCGTGAATGTCGCGCGGCCGGGGCCGAGCAGGTCCACCGTGATCTCGCCGCGCGCCGACAGCCGATACGCCGCGTCCGGCAGCTCCTCGAGCGCCATCGCGCCGCTGGACTTGCAGCAGCGCCAGTAGGTCGTGTGCACGCGCCGCCCGTTCGGGAACACGTAGTAGCACCAGTCCTCGCCGTTCGGCGCGAGTGCGCCCAGCAGGTCGTTGTAGGCGGCGCGCTCGATCTCCTCGGCATGCACCGGCGCATCGGTGATCGCGAGCAGCTCGCGGTTCAGCTGGATCCACGACAGCGTCGAGCAGGTCTCGACGTACCCGTGCGGGCTGAACCTGCCCGGCGCATTGAACACTTCGCGCGACCGATGCGCGACACCGCCCCACGGCCCGCCGCCCAAGGTCAGGTGGTGCTCGCGGATGCCGCGCCACAACGACTCGACCGTGCGCTTCAGATCCTCGCGGCCGGTCGCGCGATACAGCTTCGCGAGGCCGACCAGGTTCCACTGCAGCTGATAGGCCTTGCCGGTCGCGATCTCGGCCGGGTCGGCGCCGGCCAGCGCCTTGCGCAGCAGCGCGAGGTCGGGGTTGGCATCGGCCTGCGCGAGCACGAGGAGCGCGAGATCGAGATAACGCTGCTCGCCGGTGTCCAGGTACAGCTGCGCGGCCGGGTCCATCAGCACCGTGGCCGACAGGCCGTGGTGGTTGCCGAGCTCGGTGATGGCGATCGTGTTGCCGTTGTGGTGCCGGTTCAGCGTTTGCCAGCACAGATCGCCGATCCTGCGCGCGACGTTCAGCAGGCGCGGCTCGGGGAAGTGGCGGTGCACCTCGAGCAGGCCGAGGATCAGGTAGCTGTGGATCCAGATGTCCCAGGTGCGCACGCTGGGCGCGCCATCCCACGTACCGGGTATCGGCTTCGGCGGCTGCTGGACGGTGAAGCGGTGCGTGGGCGCATAGGTGCCCAGGTAGCCGTCGGACTGCTGCATGTCGGCGAGGAAGTGCGCGACGCGCTGGATCCGCGCGACCAGCGCCGCATCGTGCGTGCGCGCCGCGGCACGCGCGGCCGCGAACAGCCACTTGCCGGCATGCTCGCCGTACCAGTCCCCCTCGGTGTTCCGGGCCGTGTGCTCGGGGCCGAAGATGCGGATCGCCGGGCTCGCCTCGTCGACGATGAAATGCGCGAGCCGGCCGCGGCGGCTCGCAGCGAGCGCATCGCCGAGCAAGCCACCCAGTTCAACGTCCAGGCTCATGCGCTCGTGTCGACGACGCAGCGGAAGCCGATGCAGCCCGAGCGGTCCTTGCTGGGCGCCATCAGCAGGTACTTGCCGTGCTGGTCGAGACGGTGCGCCTGCGGGAAGTACCAGTGCGAAGTCTGCGGCCAGTACGCGCTGCCGCCGCGCAGGATCGCCGCGCGGGTGTGCTCGTCAACGAACTCGTCGGTCCACTGCCAGACGTTGCCGACCAGGTCGAGCACGCCGAACGGGCTCGCGCCGCGCGGATGCGCGGTGACGTCGGCCGGCGGCAGCAGCGTGCGGCCCCGGTTCGGCGGCGGCGCCGCGCTCGCATCCCATGCGTGGCCCCACGGGTAGAGCCGACCGTCCAGGCCTTGCGCGGCGTATTGCCACTCCCATTCGTGCGGCAGCCGCTTGCCCGCCCACACGGCATAGGCACGCGCGTCGGCCAGCGCGACCCAGGTGACCGGCTTGTGCTCCCAGCCGGGCCGCGGTGCGCCGTCGACCCAGTCGCGCAGGAAGTGATGCGCGTCGCGCGGGCGATAGCCGGTCGCGGCGATGAACCGATGGAACTGCGCATTCGTGACCGGCGTGCGGTCGATGTGGAACGCGGCGATCGCGATGCGGTGCCGATGATGGCGGCGCGCACTGGGCTCCCACGGGTACTGCACATCGACGCCGTCCCAGGTCTGGCCCTCGATCTCGATGCCGCCGACGGCGAACTCGAAGCCGTCGGTCGCGGGGATCGTCACCATGCCGTCGGGCGTGCCGGCGGTCGGCGCGGTGCGCGCGATCGGCACCAACTGCTGAGGCAACGACTGCCATGCCGTCGAGAGCGACTGCAGCGGCGTCCGTGCCAGCGCGGCCATCTGCTGCAGGAATGCGTCCAGGCCTTCTAGCATCGCGCGCGTGTCGGCCGACAGCTGCTGCGGCGAGATCGCGAGCACGGCGCCGTAGCCGCGCGCTTCGAACGCGAACTCGAGGACCGCGTCGGTGCCGCGCAAACGCGGCGCCAGCTCGACGCCGTTCCACACGTCGAGGTAGCGTGTGCCCTCGGCATGCGGCAGCACGAGCTGCTCGCCGGCGATGGCCGATTCGTGCCGATTGACGAGCGTCCACAACGTCATCCCGGCGCCCGGAAAGCGGCTCGCGAAGATGCCGCGCTGCAAGGTCGGCTGATACGGCTCCCAGCCGGCGCTGACCAGCAGCCGCGCGAAGCGCCGCGAGATCGCCGCGATGCGGCGCAGCGTCTCGGCATCGCGCGGCGTCAGGCCGTTCCAGATGCCCCAGACGTTCTCCCAGGCGTTGTAGCCCACGCCGTTGAAGAAGACGTACTGCAGGTCGTGGGTGCGCTCGCGGCCCCAGCGGTTCTCGACGTTGATCATGTGGCGCGGCTCCAGCCACTTCCACTTCGCGACCGACGGGATGACATCGCCGGGCACCTTCTTGCCCCAGCTCTGCACGTTCCAGATCAGCTGTTCCTCGGCCGAGATCGTCGATTCGGGCTGCAGCACCACCGGCCGGCCCAGCGCATCGCAGGCATCGAAGAACGCACGCGGCACGCCGTTGTAGGTGTCGCCGTTGATGCCGTCGGCGCCGACCGCCTTGACGATCTCGGCGATCGCATGCCAGTCCTTCTTGCCGTTCTCGCGCGTGCCGTGGTCCCACGGCATCGTCGGCAGGAAGACCTTGACGCCGCGGCGATGGAAATCGTCGACCGCGCCGCGCAGGCCCTCGAGCCCGCCGGGCAGGTCGCGCACGAGATCGAACTGGTTGCGGTCGTCGATGCCGATGTTCGGGTAGACGTACCAGATCAGCACGCTGTCGACGCCGCCGAAACGTGCCTCGAGGTCGTCGAGATAACGGTCCACCGTGTAGCGGCCGGCGACCGGGTCGTAGACGTAGCGGTCCTCGACCATCATCTGCACGTGCACGAAGTTGCGCTGGGCCCATTGCAGCTCGGGGCGGCGGTAGTTCGTGTCGTCCCAGCCTATGCGCACCAGGTGCTCGCGGCGCCATTCGTGCAGTCCGGCGAGCCAGTCGGGCGCGCTCGCGTTCGTGTCGATCTGCCAGTGGCCGATCTCGGCGAACGGCCAGCCCGGCGCCTTGCCCGGCAGCGGCAGGTAGCGGCCGGTCGTGACGTGCGAGAACTTGATGGGCGCGCTCGCCTTCGCGGCGAGCGAGTCGTGGGGTTGGTCGGCGTCGTGATCGGCGGAAGAGGACATCGTGAAGAGAGGCTGCTACGTGTCGGAGGCGCGCGCCGTCAGGAACTCGTCCACCTCGGCTCGCGTCGGAATGCTCGACTGCGCCCCGAGCCGCGTGCAGGCGATCGCGGCGGCGGCGCTGGCGAACGCCAGTCCGGCGGCGAGCGATTCGCCGCGGCTCAGCGCGGCGACCAGCGCGCCGCAGAAGGTGTCACCGGCTGCGGTGGTGTCGAGCGCATCGACCGGGAAGCCGGGCTGCTGCACCAGGCCGCCTTGCGGCGTGCGGGCGAGGCAGCCGCGTGCGCCCAGCGTGACGATCACGGTCGGGACCGCGACGCTCGCGAGCGCAGCGCCCAGATCGCCCGAGATGCCGCTGATCGCCGCGAGCTCGCCTTCGTTGACGATCAGCAGGTCGACGGTCGCGAGCAGCTCGTCCGGCAAGGCCTGCGCCGGCGCTGCGTTGAGCACGACCTGCACGCCGGCCGCGCGCGCCGCGCGTGCGTAGGCCCCGACGGTCGCCAGCGGCGTCTCGAGTTGCAGCAGCAGGTGCGTGGTGCCGGCGAGGGTCGGCAGGTGCTCGGCACGCAGCGTCGCGTTCGCGCCGGGGGCCACCGTGATCGCGTTCTCGGCGCTGTCGGAGACGCAGATGAACGCGGTGCCGCTGGGCTGCTCCGCCGATCGCACGACGTGCAACGCGACGCCGGCTCCGCGCAGCGAGGCCTCGATGGTCGCCGCATACGCATCGTCGCCCAGCGCCAGCAGCATGCGCGTCGCCGCGCCGCCGGCGCGCGCGCTGGCGATCGCCTGGTTCGCGCCCTTGCCGCCGGGGAAGGTGCGGAACTCGCGACCCAGCACCGTCTCGCCGGGCGCCGGGATGCGCGCGGCGCGCACGACGAAGTCGAGGTTCGCGGAACCGGCGACGAGAACCGTGGGAGTCGAGTCCATCAGAGCGGCGCGAGTGGTGTGATGGCGGGAACGATAACGTCAAAGGTGCACGCGGGCGCGCCGGCCCGCGCGGGGTGTGGACAAAGCTCAGTCAGGTGCGAGGGTCAGAACGTGATCGTGTGGGCGATCGACCAGACGCGGCCGCGCCCGGACCAGTAGTTGCGGAAGCCGGCCACCTGCGACCAGCTCAGGATGTAGAACCGGTTCGTCACGTTCTCGATGCCCAGCGTCAGCTTGCCGTACCGGCCCATGTCGTAGTTCGCGCCGAAGTCCAGCAGCGTGTAGCCCTTCGTGTGCTCCTCGGACGAGGTGCCTTCGTTCAGGTCGCGCGACAGCAAGGTGGTCGAGCCCAGCGTCATGTCGAGCTGCGCGGTCGGCTTCCAAGTGGCCGACAGGCCGATCTTGTCGGGGTTGATGTCCAGCACGCCCAGGTCCTTGTCCAGCGGGCCGTCCTTGACGAACCAGGTCTTGCCGGTGATGTGCGAGTACAGCGCGCTCGCCTTCCACTGCTTGTCGAGGATCAGCTCGCCGGAGGCTTCGAAGCCCTTGATGTTGACCGGCACGCGCTGCAGCAGGAAGTCGTTGGTGACCGGGTCTATGGACAGCGACTGGCCGAACTTGGACTTCGATTCGTAGTACGACGCGCTGAAACTGCCACGCGCGCCGCGCCAGTTCACGCCGACCTCGTTGTTCTTGACGATGACCGCCTGCAGGTCGACGATGCCCGCGACCGACTGCCCCGGGTAGTTGATGTTGCGCAGCGGGATGCCCACGTTCGGCAGCGTGAAGCCCTTGGACGTCGCCGCGAACACCGACCATCCGGCCGGCAGCTTCCACACCAGCCCGAGGTTGGGCAGGTCGGCGTGATAGTCCAGGTCGCCGCCTTCGACGAACACGCGGTTGCGGTAGTACGTCGTCGTGTACGAGTCCACGTGCAGCGTGCCCGACTCGCGCCGGTACCCGCCCGAGACCGTGACCGGCCCGATGTCGTACGACACCTGCAGCCACGGCGCGGTGCTCTTGTAGAGCATGGGCGGCACCCACAGCCGGTCGGTCAGCGCGAGGCGCTGGTCGGCCTTGTCCTCGGTCAGGTCGAGGCCGCCGCGCAGCTCCAGGCCACGAAGGCCGAACGAGTCCTGGTGCGCATACGACGAACGCAGCCCCTTCTTGCGCGAGCGGATCTCCGACTGATCCCACAAGGTGCCGAGCGGGGCAATCAACGGGTCCTGCCGGTCGTCGCCGTTCTCCGGCGGATAGCGCATGGCTTGATCGGCGTAGTAGGCATTGAGCGTCAGCACGCCGCCGAACAGGTTCTCGTGGCTGTATGAGACGCTGCTCTGCTGGAAGTCGTTGATCTCGGCCAGCGAGCCCTGCAAGCCGGGCTTCTCGGAGGTGTTGGTGATGCCGGCGGTCCGGTCGCCGTCGACCAGGTGGTAGTTGCCGTTGCCCTTGATCTTGAAACTGCTGAGCGACACCTGCAGGCGCTGCTCGCGCCCCTCGCCGAAGTTGAAGCCGGTCTTCACGAAGATGTTGTCGGACTTCGAATCGGCAACCGAACCGCTGGTGTTCAGGCCGATGCGGCGGCCGTTGCCGTCGTAGGTCATGCCGCGCTCGATGTGCGAGGCCGCGGCGATCAGGTCCCAGGCATCGTCCTTGTGCGCGAACAGGCCGCCGAGCTTCCAGCCGCCGCTGTCGTCGTGGAACTGGGTCGTGTAGCGCGTCGTCAGCGTGAACTGGTTGCCGGGCGTGTTCGGCACCGCCGAGATGTAGTTGATGATGCCGCCGGCCGCGCCTATGCCTTCGGACGCCGACGGGCCGTTGATCACCTCGATGCGGCTGATGATGCCCATGTCGGTGAAGGTTCCGTTGCGCGTGCCCTCGCGCAGCGGCGAACCTTGCGGGATGCCGTCGAACAGGCGCAGCGCGATGCGGCCGCGCAGGTTCTCGCCGGTGTTGCTCATCGCCTGCGACGATTCCGAATAACCGGGCACCGTGCGCGCGAGCACCGCGGTCGCGTCTTCGGTGACGGCCAGCGTGTGCTGCACCTCTTCCTTGCCCACGACCGTGATCGCGCCGGGAATCTTGTCGACCGCCTTCGCGCTGCGCGTGCCGGTCGTGATCGTGATCGTCTCGAGCTGCTGGACCTCGGGTTTCGCGGGCGCGGGTGCGGGCGCCGGTGCTGCCGCACTGGCCGCGCTGGCCGGCGCTTGCGCGGTCTGGGCGAAGACGTGGGTGGCGGTTGTCGAGGCGGTGGCGAGCAGCAGGGTGCCCAGGGTGGCCGGTACTTGTCTCATATGTTCTCGTCTTGGTTGAACCGGTGCGCTTGCGCCGCGTGCAGCACGAACGCGGCACCGAGTCTCGGCGATCCGATACCGGACAAAAACCACTGTCCCGTATCTTCAGGCTCTAGTTTTTGTTCAGTGTCGAAGCCGGAGACATTCGGGGCAACGCCTCGCGCAGCGCCCGCTGCCAGACGTCCCAATCGTGGCCGCCATCGAGAATGCGCAGCTCGGCGCTGATGTTCGGAACGCGCGCGGCGCGGTTGAACAGCAGGTGCGCTTCGACATCGATGTCGTGCATCGCGTCGGCCGGGTCGGGGTTCTTGTATTCGTCGTCGCCGGCGGCGATGAACAGGCGCAGCGGCAGCTTCTTCGCGGCGAAAGCGGGCAGCAGCGCCGGGTAGTTCTTCGCCCGGTAGATCTCGTCGACGAACGGCGTGCTGCCGCGGCCGAACGCGCCGAATTCGCGGGTGCTCGAGCCGGCCGGCGGCAGCGGCGTGTAGACGGCCGGGCTCAGCACGATCGCGCCGCCGAACAGCTCGGGGTAGGCCAGCGCGTAGCGCAGCGCGCCGTAGCCGCCCATCGAGTAGCCGGCGATGAAGCGTGCCGTGCGGTCGTTGACCGTGCGCAGCGTGGCATCGAGGTGCGGGATCAGCTCGGCGATGAACGCGGTCTCGACTTTTGCGCCGGGCAGGTCGGGACCGCGGTAGTCCGAGTCGACCCAGTAGCCGCCGCGGCGGCTCGATGGCGCATCGGGCATCACCGCGATCAGCGGCGGGATCGTGCCGGCGGCGATCAGCTCGTCGAACAGCGCCTGGCTGCGGTCCCAGGCCGACAGGGTGTCGCCGCGGCCGTGCAGCAGATAGACGACCGGGTAGCGCCGCGTCGACGCCGCATAACCGGCGGGCAGGAAGACTTGGTACGTCAGCGTGCCGCCGAGTGCGCGCGAGGCGATGTTGTATCGGGTGATCGAACTCGAGGTGCGTTGGGCAGCGGGCGGTGTCTCCCTCGGCGTGCCGCAGCTGCACGCACCGATCGCGAGCGCCCCGAAGAGCGCGCGCCATCTCGGCGCGCGCCGCGCATTGGGGGCCGGCGCGGCGGTCGTCACCCGACGGCTTTTCGCAGCGGCTGCGGCGGCTGCGCGCCGTGGTCGTCGGCCCCGCCGTCGTCGTGCGCGGCCATCGCCACGCGGCTCTCGCGCAGGAACGCGGTCACGAGCCGGATCCGCACCGTCGAACGCGACCAGACCACGCCGATGCGGCGCGGCTCGAACGGCCGCGGCAGCGGAATGCGCGCGAGCCGCAGCCCCTCGGGCCACGGACGCGCCCAGTCGGGCACCAGCGAAACGCCCAGCCCACGGTCCACCATCACCGCGATCGCGTTCAGCGCGTTCAGCTCGAAGCGCTCGCGCGGCACGATGCCGGCCATGCGCAGGTATTGGTCGGCCTGGCGCCCGCCCCATTGCTGGCGGTCGTAGCGGATCAGCGGCTCGGTCGCGAGCAGCTCGTGCGGGTCGCGATCGGCCAGCGCGAGCGGCGCCAGCACGACCAGCGGCTCCTCGCGCAGCAGCTCCCAGTCGCAGGTCTTGGGCAGCGCGAACGGTGCCTGCAGCACGATCGCCGCGTCGAGCTCGCCGCTTTCGACCGCGCGATGCAGGTCCGGCGAGTAGCCGGGCTTGATGAAGACCTTGATCTGCGGGAACTTCGCGACCATGCGCGCGAGGATGTCCGGCAGCATGCCGGTCAGCGCGTTCGTGCCGGCGCCCAGGCGCAGCTCGCCGGCGGTGTTGTCGTCGTTCGCGATCGCGCTGAGGTCGGCCACGTCGCGCAGCAGCTCGCGGGCGCGCTGCAGGATGCGCGAGCCCGCCTCGGTGACGCTGACGGTGCGGCCGGCGCGCGCGATCAGCGGCGCACCGATTTCGCGCTCCAGCGTGCGGATCTGCTGCGCCACAGCGGCCGGCGTGATGTTCAGGAGCCGTGCGGCCGCGGCCATCGAGCCGTGGTCGGCGACGGCGACGAAGGTGTTCAGGAACTGCGTGTCCACGGCGCGAGGTTAACGCTCAGCGCGATTCAGGTCGCACGCTCGGCGGCCGACGCGGCGTTTCTGTCGGCATCGGCGCTGCGGTCCGCATAGATCGTCAGCCCTTTCAGCGAGCGCCGCGGCGCCGGGAACAGCAGGCTTGCGCCGTAGCCGATCACGATGCACAGCAGGATGGAGATGGCCAGATAGAAGTACGGGTGCACGAGCTTGAACGTCCAGGCGGTCGTCGTCAGCACGATGCTGGCTGCGACGCCGATCGCGACGCCTTGCGAATTCGCACGCCGCGTGAACATGCCCAGCGTGTAGGCACCGGCGAAACCGCCGCCGAGCAGGCCGGCGAGCTCGATCGAGACGTCGAACAGCGAATGGATGTCGTAGCGCGACAGCAGCAGCGCGAACCCGATGCCGACCAGCCCCGCGGCGACCGTGGCGCCTTCCGCGAACCGCACGCTCTTCTTCGGGTCGGCCTGCTTCACGAGCTTCTCGTAGAAGTCGACCGACGCGAGCGTCGCCACGCTGTTCATGATGCTCGAGAGCGTCGCCATCGCCGCGGCGAAGATGCCGGCGATGATCAGCCCGGTCACGCCCATCGGCAGCTCGGCGGCGATGAACAGCGGGAAGGTCGCGTCTATCGTCAGCAGCGGGTTGAGCCGCTCGGGGTGGGCCTTGTAGTAGACGAAAAGCGCGGTGCCTATCGTGTAGAAAACGAAGCCGCCCGGGATCATGATCGCCGCGAAGGCCCAGATCGAGCGGCCGGCGTTCTTGTCCGAGCTGGTCGACAGCGTGCGCTGCATCAGCACCTGGTCCTTGGGGAAGGTCAGCACCACGTCGAACAGCACGAGGAAGATGAAGCCCCAGACGGTGGCCTTGGTCAGGTCGAAGCTGAAGTCGAAGAGCCTGGTCTTGTGCTCGGCGAGCGCGGTCGAGACGAACTCGCTGGCACCGCCCGGCAGTGCCCACACCATGAAGGCGATCGCGAACAGCGCACCGCCCATCTTGACGACGAGCTGCACGACGTCGGTCCAGATCACCGCTTTCATGCCGCCCATCGCGGTGTAGACGATCGTGAAGCCGCCCATCAGCAGGATGCTCCAGACCACGTCGATGCCGGTGATGGTCGCGATCGCGAGCGACGGCAGGAACAGGATCACGCTCATCCGGCTGCCGAGCTGCGTCAGCATGAACAGGCCGCTGGCCAGCATGCGGATCGCCGGGTGGAAGCGGGTCTCGAGGTACGAGAACACGCTCATCAGGTCGAGCCGGCGCAGCAGCGGCACGATCCAGACCGCGACGAACATCAGCCCGAGGACCGCGATCAGGTTGTTGGTCATGTACTGCCAGTTGGTCTCGAACGCCTTCGCGGGGATCGCGATGTAGCTGATCGAGCTGGTGTTCGCCGCATACAGGCTGACGCCGGCGGCCCAGAACGGGATCGCACGGCCGCCGACGAAGAAGTCCGAGGTCGAGTTGCGCTTCTCGCGCAGGTAGAAGTACAGCCCGATGCCCAGCATGCCGACCAGGTAGACGGCGATCACGATCCAGTCCAGCCACTTCAGCAGCAGCTGGCCGGACTCGATCTCGGCGTAGTGCAGCGGGGTGGTCGTGGCGGTGCCGTCCGCAGAGTCCGACACGACGGCCCAGGCGATGCCGTTCTTCCACGCGGCCGACGCGCCGGCACCCGCGGCGGGCGCAGCCGGCAACGTGGCCCATGCGCCGGTGATCGTGTGCAAGCTCATCAGCTGTGCGGGTGCTGCGTCGGCATCGTTCGTGGCGGGTGGCTGCACGAGGAACAGCACGTGGGCCTGGCCGATCGCGCGGCCCGAGCCTGCGACGATGCGGCCGGGCACGTCGCCCTTGGCGACCCAGCCCGTGTCGACGGACCAGCGCCAGACGCGATCGGACACACCCTTCGCGGTCGAGGCGACGACCGCGAACAGCGCGGACGTCTGCGCGACCAGCGCGCTGGGTGCGCCGCCGCCAGGCCATGCGGCGCGCTCGTGCCACGGGGCCATCGCGGTGCCCGTGGAGGCGCCGGGCCGCGGCAATTCGAACGCGCCGATCTGGCCATCGTGCGTGATCCCGGCGACGACCAGCGTGTCGCCGACCGCGGCGGCGCGCGGCGAGCGCAGCACGGCCGGCGGCGGTGCGAGCGATTGCGCCTCGAGCCGGTCGCCGCGCCACATCAGGCGAGCGATGTGCTCCAGGCGCCCGTCGGGCGTGCCGCTCAGCACATACGCGGCGGCATAGCGGCCGCTGCCGGTGGTCGTCGTGGCGAGCACCAGGCCCGTCGGCTTCCAGTCGACTGCGCTCCAGCGTGGCGTCGTGCCGCTGCTCTCGTCGCTGCTCAGAACCGCCGCTGATCCTGGCGCCAAGGCGAGCAATCGGCCGTCGAGCGAGAGCAGCGCCGTCGCACGGGTCGACAACGGCGGCAATGTGCCTTCGCGGATCGTCGTCAGGCTGTCGGCTCTTGCACCGGTTGCGCCGAACAGCCCGCTCGCGAGTGCCAGCAGCGCGGCGAGTGCGGCGCGCAGCGCGCGGCGTGTGGCGTGTCGTGAAGGGAGCATGCGGCGGCGATCGGCGAACGGTTGCAACGAAGAACGGGCGACAGTGGCTAGCCGTCAGCTCGGCGGCGTGGCCCGCGCCGCTCGGGCCTGTTGCGCGAGCAGTGCTTCGGCGCGCTTCAGGAACGGCGGGTCGATCATCTTGCCGTCGACGACGAACGCCGCCTCGCCGCGTGCGTGCGCCTCGGCCGCCGCGTCGACGATGCGCTGCGCTGCGTCCAGCTCCTGTGCACTGGGCGCGAACGCTTCGTTCGCGATCGCGATCTGGCTGGGGTGGATGCAGCTCTTGCCGATGTAGCCGAGGCGGCGCGCCATCATCGCTTCCGCGCGAAACCCGTCCATGTCCGTCAGATCCGTGAATGCGGCATCGCATGCGAACACGCCGGCTTCGGCCGCGGCCAGGCGCAGCGCAAGCATCGCCGCATGCACGCTCGCACTGTCGCGGCGGTCTATGCCGGCCGGCTCGAACAGGTCCGCGAGTCCCAGCTGCAGGCCGGCGACGCGTGGGTGAGCGCGCGCGAGCGCCGCAGCCCGGCGCAGCGCCTTCGGCGTCTCGATGTTGACCAGCAGGCGGAGCGGCGGCGGCGCTGTAGTCGCCGTCGCATCGCGCTGGGCTTCGGCGCGCTCGATCGCCGCGATGGCCGCGAGGACCTCGGCATCGTCCTCAACCTTCGGCAGGTTCAGCAGCGTCAGCGCCGGCTGTGCGACGACCGCCTGCACGTCGGCCTCGAAGTGCCGCGAGCCGACCGGGTTGCAGCGCACGATCAGCGGCTTGCCCGTGGTGCGCGCTTCGTTCGACGCCAGCCACGTGGCGACCGCCCGTCGTGCCGCCGGCTTGTGCTCGTCGGCCACCGCGTCCTCGAGATCGAACGACAACGCATCGGCCGCGCCGGCCAAGGCCTTCGCGAACAGCTCGGGCCGCGAACCGGGAACGAACAATTTGCTGCGCATCGGGCTCGACCGGTGCAGGGTCCGGCCGCGTTGTCTCCAGCGCGCAGTGTCGCGGCAAGCGGCGCTTCAGAAAAACGCCGCGGGCATCTTCAGACGATAGTTTTCCTTGCGCCTCGGCGTGCAATTGCCGGCCCGCGCGCAAGGCGGGCCGGCTACGAACCGATTCAGCGGCCCCAGACCTCGTCCGCGACCTCGACCACCAGCCGCAGCTTCGCGCGCTGCGCCTCGACCGCGATGTTGTTGCCGTGCACCGTGCTGCTGAAGCCGCACTGCGGGCTCAACGCGAGTTGCTCGAGCGGCGCGTACCGGGCGGCTTCGGCTATGCGGCGCTTCAGCGTGTCCTTGCTTTCCATCTCGCCGAACTTGGTGGTCACGAGGCCCAGCACGACGATCTTGTCCTTGGGCAGATAGCGCAGCGGGCGGAAGTCGCCCGAGCGTTCGTCGTCGTACTCCATGAAGTACGCGTCCAGGTGCATCTCGGCCAGCAGCGCCTCGGCGACCGGCTCGTAGTTGCCGGCGGCGGCATGCGTGCTCTTGAAGTTGCCGCGGCACAGGTGCATCGCGAGCGTCATGCCCTCGGGCTTCTGCGCGACGACCTTGTTGATGAACTTGGCGTAGCGGTGCGGCAGCTCGTTCGGGTCGTCGCCGCGCTGGCGCGCCGCCTCGCGCATCTTCTCGTCGCACAGGTACGCCATGTTGGTGTCGTCCATCTGCACGTAGGTGCAGCCGGCCGCGGCCAGCGAGCGCAGCTCGTCGCCGTAGGCCTTCGCGACGTCGTCGTAGAACGCCGGGTCGAGCTCGGGGTACGCCTCTTTGCTGATGCCGGCGCGGCCGCCGCGGAAGTGCAGCATCGTCGGCGACGGGATCGTGACCTTGGGGGTCCGGCCGGCGCTGACCTGGCTCTTCAGGTATTCGAAGTCGGCGCGCTGGATGTTCTTGGCGTGGGTCACTTTGTCGATCACGCGCATCACCGGCGGCGCGAGCTCCTCGGTGCCGTCGGGCTTCTTGATCGTGACCGGGATGTCGGTCTTCACGCCGCCGAGCTGTTCCAGGAAGTCGATGTGGAAGTAGGTGCGGCGGAACTCGCCGTCGGTGATCGATTGCAGGCCGATGTCTTCCTGGAACTTGACGATCTCGGTGATCGCGCGGTCCTCGACCGTGCGCAGTTGCTCGGCCGTGATCTCGCCGCGGGCGCGCTGCTCGCGGGCATCGAGCAGGTACTTCGGGCGCAGGAAGCTGCCGACATGGTCGGCGCGGAACGGCGGGCGGTTGCGCAGGCTCATCGAGGTCTCCTTCTGATGTGATGAATCGATTGTTGGATACAGGATTCTCTAATTAACTAGGGAAAACCCGCTTTCTTGGTCAAAAGCAGCCAAAGAAACTCCATGCCTGTATACATACACGTGATCGGAGACCTGTCGTGACGAGCGCCGCGCCCACCTTCCCGCTGAACGCCTGGTACGCCTGCGCCTACGACGTCGAGGTCAAGAAGGAGCTGCTCGCGCGCACCGTCTGCAACCAGAAGCTGGTGCTGTACCGCAAGAGCGACGGCGCTGTCGCGATCCTCGAGGATGCGTGCTGGCACCGGCTGCTGCCGCTGTCCAAGGGCCGGCTGCAGGGCGACGAGGTGGTTTGCGGCTACCACGGCCTGGTCTACAACGCCGAGGGCCGCTGCACCCGCATGCCGTCGCAGGAGACGATCAACCCGTCGGCCTGCGTGCGCGCGTATCCGGCGGCCGAGAAGCACCGCTTCGTCTGGGTCTGGCCCGGCGACCCGGCGCTCGCCGACGAGGCGCTGATCCCCGATCTGCACTGGAACGACGACCCGGCCTGGGCCGGCGACGGCAAGATGATCCGCGTGAAGTGCGACTACCGCCTGGTGCTCGACAACCTGATGGACCTGACGCACGAGACCTTCGTGCACGGCTCGAGCATCGGCCAGCAGGCGGTGGCCGAGGCGCCGTTCGTTGCGACGCATGGCGATCGCACCGCGACCGTCACGCGCTGGATGGAGAACATCGAGGCGCCGCCGTTCTGGGCCGCGCAGATCCGCCACGCGCTGGGCTACGAAGGCCCGGTCGACCGCTGGCAGATCATCCGCTTCGAGGCGCCGGCGACGATCACGATCGATGTCGGCGTCGCGCAGGCCGGCACCGGCGCGCCGCAGGGCCGGCGCGAGCATGGCGTCAACGGCTACGTGCTGAACACGATCACGCCGGAGACCGACACGACCTGCCTGTACTTCTGGGCCTTCGCGCGCAACTATTGCCTCCACGAGCAGCGGCTGACCCACGAGCTGCGCGAAGGCGTCGCGCACATCTTCCGCGAGGACGAGCTGGTGCTCGAGGCGCAGCAGCAGGCGATCGCCGAGCACCCGGGCTACACCTTCTACAACCTGAACATCGATGCGGGCTCGATGTGGATGCGGCGGCTGATCGACCGGATGATCGCGGCGGAGCACGGCGGTGGTGGCGCCATCGCGTCGTCGGCCGCGCGCAAGACGATTCCGCTGCGCCCTGCAGCCTGAGGCGACGACAGCGATGGCACCACGGGCGGCGACCGGCACGACGGCAGGCGACGAGACGGGGCACGAAGGCGCCCCGGCGGTCTCGCAAACCGTCAAGGCCCAGCTCGCGCTGCGTGAGCTGATCCTGGGCGGCGAGCTCGAGCCCGGCACGCGCATCGCCGAGCTGTGGCTGGTCGAGCGGCTGAATGTTTCGCGCACGCCGGTGCGGGTCGCGCTGGTGCGGCTCGCCGAGGAAGGGCTGCTCGAGGCGCTGCCGTCGGGCGGCTATGCGGTCAAGGATTTCTCGGAGAGCGACATCGCCGATGCGATCGAAGTGCGCGGCACGCTCGAGGGCCTGGCCGCGCGCCTCGCCGCCGAGCGCGGCGCGAGCCCCGAGCTGCTGCGCGAGGCGCGCGAGTGCCTGCAGCGCATCGACGCGGCGCTGGCTGCGCCGGCGCTGGACGATGAAACGTTCTCGGCCTATGCGCAGCAGAACGCGCGCTTCCATGCGCTGCTGGCCGAGATGGCGGCGAGCCCGCTGGTCGCGCGCCAGCTCGCGAAGGCCGCGGCGTTGCCGTTCGCATCGCCGAACGGCTTCGTGATGGCGCAGTCGGTCGGGCCGCGGGCGCGCGACATGCTGATCGTCGCGCAGGCCCAGCACCGCGCGGTGATCGAGGCGATCGCGCAGCGCGAGGGCACGCGCGCGGAGAGCCTGATGCGCGAGCACGCACGTCTCGCACGGCGCAACCTGCAGCAGGCGCTGCAGAGCCACAAGTCGCTGCGGCTGGTGCCGGGCGCGAACCTGATCCGGCGCGATTGAGAACGACGCCGACCTTCGAGAGCACGAGGAACACCTGCATGCGCAACCCGCAGCCCTGGCATCGCGCGACCCTGCGCGCCCATCGCGACCTGACGCTGACCGTCCGCGAGTTCGAGCTTTGTCCTGAAGGCGGCGTGCTGCCGTGGACGGCCGGCAGCCACCTGAATGTGCAGGTGCTGCTGGACGACCGGGTCGAGACGCGCTCGTATTCGCTGGTCGGCCTGCATCGCGAGGGTGCCGACACGTACCGCATAGCGGTCAAGCGCGTCGCCGCGAGCCGCGGCGGCTCGCGCCACCTGTGGTCGCTGCCGGTCGGCGCCGAGCTGCTGATCGGCGAGCCGGCGAACCACTTCGAGCTGCCGCTGGCCGCGCCGCAGTACCTGCTGGTGGCCGGCGGCATCGGCGTCACGCCCCTCGTCGGGATGGCGCAGCAGCTCGCCGCGCGCGGTGCCGATGTGCGCATGCTGTACGCGGCGCGCGGCGCGGCCGAGCACGCGCTGCGCGACGAGCTGCACGCCGCGCTCGGCGAGCGGCTGCGCACGTTGGCGAGCGAAGCCGGCCAGCGCATCGCGTTCGATGCCGAGATCGCCGCGCTGGACCCGCACGCCGTGCTGCTGGTATGCGGTCCGCTGACGATGCTGGAGGCGGCGCGCGCCGCGTGGGCCCGCACGCCGCGGCCGGCGACGAACTTGCGCTTCGAGACTTTCGGCAGCGGCGGCGCGGCGGCGAACGAGGCGTTCTGGGTGCGCCTGCCGCGCCACGGCATCGAGCTGCAGGTGCCGCCCGAGCGCACGCTGCTGGATGTGCTGAACGAGCACGGCATAGCCACCTTGTACGACTGCCGGCGCGGCGAATGCGGCCTGTGCGCGGTCGATGTGGTCGAGACGCATGGCTGCATCGACCACCGCGACGTGTTCTTCAGCTCGCGCGAGAAGCAGGAGGGGCGTCGCCTGTGCGCCTGCGTTTCGCGAGTGAGCGGCGGCGGGGTCGTGCTCGATTCGGCCTACCGACCCGACTGATTCCGAATCGGGCATCGCGATACCGACTATCGGCGTTGCCCTCTTGCGGCGAGCGCGCGACAGCCGGCAGAGTCGCCGGTTGCTCCGCGCAGGGCCACGCGCGCGGGCATCCGGGTTATGCGCGATGCGGCCGCCTGCGCCGCATCGGATGATCGCGCCCGAGTTGACGAACCAACATCAAACCACGGAGTACACGATGAGCATGTCCAAACGTTCCTGGATCCAAGGTGCAGCAAGCCTGCTGCTGGCCGCGGCGTCGGGTGCGTGGGCCGCCGACACGGGGCCGATCAAGATCGGGCTGATCCTGCCGATGACCGGCCAGCAGGCGTCGACCGGCCGGCAGATCGATGCGGCGGTCAAGCTGTGGGTCGCGCAGAACGGCAACAAGATCGCCGGCCGCAACGTCGAGGTGATCCTGAAGGACGACGGCGCAGTGCCCGATGCGACCAAGCGCATCGCGCAGGAGCTGATCGTCAACGACAAGGTCGCGGTGATCGCCGGCTTCGGCATCACGCCGACCGCGCTCGCGACCGCGCCGCTGGGCACGCAGAGCAAGACGCCGATGGTCGTGATGGCCGCCGCCACCTCGAGCATCACCGAAGCGTCGCCGTATTTCGTGCGCACCAGCTTCACGCTGCCGCAGGTCACGATCTCGATCGCCGACTGGGCCGCGAAGAACAAGATCAAGAAGGCCATCACGCTGGTGGCCGACTACGGCCCCGGCTTCGATGCCGAGAAGTTCTTCGACAGCCAGTTCCGCCTGAACGGCGGCCAGGTGCTGGACAAGCTGCGCACGCCGCTGCGTGCGCCCGACTTCGCGCCGGTGCTGCAGAAGGTTGCCGACAGCAAGCCCGATGCGTTGTTCGTGTTCCTGCCGTCGGGGCAGGGAGCGGCGTTCATGAAGCAGTTCGCCGAGCGCGGCCTCGACAAGAGCGGCGTGCGGCTGATCGCGACCGGTGACGTGACCGACGACGACCAGCTCAACGACATGGGCGACGTTGCGCTGGGCGTCGTCAACTCGCACCACTACTCGGCGGCGCATCCGTCGGCGGTGAACAAGAAGTTCGTCGAGGCGTTCCAGGCCGCGAACAAGGGCATGCGGCCCAACTTCATGGCGGTCGGCGGCTACGACGGCATGCGCGTGATCTACAAGGCGCTGGAAGCGACCAAGGGCGAAGGCGGCGAGAAGCTGCTGAACGCGATGAAGGGCCAGGTGTTCGAAAGCCCGCGCGGCCCGGTGCTGATCGACGCGCAGACGCGCGACATCGTGCAGGACGTCTACATCCGCAAGGTCGAGCGTGTGCCGGCGATGGGCAATGGCCTGTACAACGTCGAGTTCGACGTGATCAAGGCGGTCAAGGACCCGGGCAAGGCGAAGTGAGGCGGCGCGCCAGAGCCCTTACCGCAGAGGCGCAGAGGGCGCAGAGGAATCGCAGAGGAAATCATGCGTCTTGTCTCTGCGCAACTCTGCGTTCTCTGCGCCTCTGCGGTGAATGAATCCGTTCAAGCCGCATCCTGCTTCCATTCATCGCGCTCGTCGTTGAACAGCCGCGCGACGAGCTGGCGCAGCCAGATCGTGCGCGGCGCCTTGTGCACCTTGCGGTGCCAGTGCTGGCGCAGTTCGATCGGCGGCGAGCGGAACGGCAGCTGGATCGCCTTCAGCCCGTATTCGGGCCGGCCGAATGCGATGCCCATCGCGTGCGGCACGGTCACGATCAGATCGGAGCGCGCGAGGACCGCCGGAATGCTGAGGAAGTGGGGCGTCGTCAGCGCGACCTTGCGCTGGATGCGCTGCTCCTTCAGGTGCTGCTCGAAGATCTCCTGGCTGCGCCCCGGCGCGCGCACGACCGCGTGCTCGAGCTGCACGAACTGCGCGAGCGTCAGCTTCGAGCGAGACGCCAGCGGATGGTCGGCACGCAGCAGGCAGACGAAGTGGTGGCGCATCAGCCGCTGCTGGTAGATGTTGGCGCGTGCCAGGTCGGGGTAGTAGCCGATCGCCAGATCGACCTGGCCCGACTCGAGCGCCTCGGGCAGCGTGCTGTGCGGCAGGTCCACCGAGCGCAGCGTCGCCTGCGGCGCCTGCGCGCGCACCGCTTCCATCAGCTTGGGCATGAAGACCATCTCGCCGACGTCCGACAGCGCGACCGAGATGGGCGTGCTCACCGCCGCCGGCGTGAAGCGGCTGCTCGCGAGGATGTCGTCGTGCACCAGCGTCAGCATCTCGCGGATCGGCTTGAGCATCGCGAGCGCCTTCTCGGTCGGCTGCATCGCGCCGCCGGCACGCACGAACAGCGGGTCGTCCAGCGACTCGCGCAGCTTGGCCAGCGCACCGCTCAGCGTCGGCTGGCTGACGCCCAGCCGCTCGGCGGCGCGGCTGACGCTGCGCTCCTCCTGCAGGGCGACGATGATGTGCAGCAGATTCAGGTCCAACGGTTTCATGGCGAGTCCAGCGCGGCCTGACGGGCGTCCGGCTCCATAGGGAATGCCCATAGACGCCGCGTCACTATTGGAAACAGCGATATTGATTATCGGCGCTGTCGCCTTGTCCGGCAGGTGGTGCGCGCCCTAGAGTGCGGCCGCGAATCGACGCGGCGCAGACGCTGCGCCCACAGGCTTCACACACAGCGGAGACACCTTGACGACCACCACGACGCAGGTCGCGATCATCGGCGCCGGCCCGGCCGGGCTGCTGCTCGCGGCACTGCTGCACCGCCGCGGCATCGCCGCCGTCGTGCTCGAGCAGCGCAGCCCGGAGTACGTGCTGGGCCGCATTCGCGCCGGCCTGCTCGAGCAGACGACGGTCGAGCTGCTGCACGAGGCCGGCATCGCCGCGCGGCTGGCTGCCGAGGGGCTGCCGCACAGCGGTGTGAACCTCGCGTTCGACGGTCGGCTGCACCGCATCGACCTGCAGGGGCTGAGCGGCAAGCACGTCACCGTCTACGGGCAGACCGAGATCACGCGCGACCTGATGGACGCGCGCGCCGCGGCCGGCGCGACCACCGTCTACGAGGCGCAGCAGGTCAGCCTGCACGATTTCGACGGCGAGCGCCCGAGCGTGCGCTACCGCCACGACGGCGTCGAGCACACGCTGCACTGCGATTTCATCGCCGGCTGCGACGGCTTCCACGGTGTCAGCCGCGCGAGCGTGCCGCAGCGCTCGATCGCGCTGTACGAGAAGGTCTACCCGTTCGGCTGGCTGGGTGTGCTGGCCGACGTGCCGCCGGCCGAGCACGAGCTGGTCTACGCGAACCACGAGCGCGGCTTCGCGCTGTGCAGCATGCGCTCGAAGACGCGCAGCCGGTACTACGTGCAGTGCCCGATCGACGCCAAGGTCGAGGCCTGGAGCGACGACGCGTTCTGGGACGAGCTGCGCCGCCGCCTGCCGCCGCACGTGGCCGAGGACGTCGTGACCGGCCCGTCGCTGGAGAAGAGCATCGCGCCGCTGCGCAGCTTCGTCGCCGAGCCCATGCGCTTCGGCAGGCTGTTCCTGGCCGGCGACGCCGCGCACATCGTGCCGCCCACCGGCGCGAAGGGGCTGAACCTCGCGGCGTCGGATGTCGGCCTGCTCGCGCATGCACTGGCCGAGTTCTACGACGAGCGCTCGTCGGCTGGAATCGACGACTATTCGGCGCGCTGCCTGCGCCGCGTCTGGAAGGCCGAGCGCTTCTCGTGGTGGTTCACGTCGCTGATGCACCGCTTCCCCGACGGCGGCGAGTTCGCGCAGCGCCTGCAGCATGCGGAGCTGGACTACCTGGTGCATTCGAACGCGGCGTCGACCGCGCTCGCGGAAAACTACGTCGGCTTGCCGCTAGACTTCGCGGCACCCGAGATCGAGGCTGTCACAAGCTGATCGTGCTGACGTTGTTGCCCGCTTCATGCTGACGCTACTTTTCGACGGCATTGCCTACGGCATGCTGCTGTTCGTGCTGGCCGTCGGGCTCGCGGTGACGCTCGGGCTGATGAATTTCATCAACCTCGCGCACGGCGCGTTCGCGATGGCCGGCGGCTACATCACGGTGCTCGCGATGAACCGGTTGGGCGTGCCGTTCCTCGCCTGCCTGCCGCTTGCGTTCGCCGGCACCGCGCTGCTCGGCGCGCTGCTCGAGCCGCTGCTGTACCGCCACATGTACGCGAAGCCGCACCTGGACCAGGTGCTGTTCTCGATCGGCCTGGTGTTCATCGCGGTCACGTCGGTCGACTATCTCGTCGGCTCGTCGCAGCAGAACATCCAGGTGCCGGCCTGGCTGCAGGGGCGCTTCGACGTCCAGTGGATCGGCATCGGCAAGTACCGCCTCTTCATCGTGATCGTCTGCGCCGCGCTGACGCTCGCGCTGCAGGGGGTGCTGTCGCGCACGCGCTTCGGCAGCCAGCTGCGCGCATCGGTCGACGACCGGCGCGTGGCCGGCGGCCTCGGCCTGAACGTCAACCGCATCTTCCTCTTGACCTTTGCGGTCGGCTCGGGGCTCGCCGGGCTCGGCGGCGCGCTGGGCGCCGAGGTGCTGGGGCTGGACCCGACCTTCCCGCTGAAGTTCATGATCTATTTCCTGATCGTCTGCTCGGTCGGCGGCACGACCACGATCACCGGCCCGCTGCTCGCGGCGCTGCTGCTGGGCATCGCCGACGTGATGGGCAAGTACTACGCGCCCAAGCTCGGCGCCTTTGTCGTCTACACGCTGATGATCGTGATCCTGCTGCTGCGCCCGCAAGGCCTGTTCGTGCGTGCCGGAGGCGGCAAGTGAGCGGCGGCGTTGCCGCCGAAGGGCTGCGCCGCAATGCACGCTGGCGCTGGTGGGAGCTGGCGCTGCTCGCGGCACTGGTGCTGTCGTGGTTCCTGCTGCCGGGGCAGTCGCTGCTGCTCAACGAGATCGCGATCCTCGCGCTGTTCGCGTTGTCGCTGGACCTGATCCTCGGCTACTCGGGCATCGTCTCGCTGGGCCACGCGGCGTTCTTCGGCTTCGGCTCGTACGCCGCGGCGCTTTTCGCCAAGTTGGTGATGCCGGACCCGTGGTTGGGCATGGCGGTGGCCATCGTGGTGTCGGCGCTGCTGGGGCTGCTGACGAGCGCGCTGATCCTGCGCGGCTCGGACCTGACGCGGCTGATGGTCACGCTGGGCGTCGCGTCCATCCTGTACGAGCTCGCGAACAAGCTCGACTGGCTGACCGGCGGCGCCGACGGGCTGCAAGGCGTCGTGATGGGCCCGCTCGTGACGCCGCTCGGCGCCTTCGAGTTCGACCTCGCCGGCCGTACCGCGTATGCGTACACGCTGTTCGTGCTGATCGCCTGCCTGCTGGTGGGCCGGCTGCTCGTGCACTCGCCGTTCGGACATTCGCTTCAGGCGCTGCGCGACAACCGGCTGCGAGCCGCGAGCATCGGGCTGGCCGTCAATCGGCGCCTGGTCGCGGTCTACACGATCGCCGCGGGCGTGGCCGGCGCGGCCGGCGCGCTGCTTGCGCAGACCAGCGGCTTCTCGTCGCTGGACGTGTTCGACTTCCACCGCAGCGCCGAGGTGCTGCTGGTTCTGGTGATAGGCGGCACCGGTTATCTGTACGGCGGCATCTTCGGCGCGATCGTGTTCAAGCTGCTGCACGATTTGGTCTCGGCCTGGACGCCGCAGTACTGGAACTTCTGGCTGGGCATCTTCCTGGTCGTGCTCGTGATGGTCGGGCGCGACCGCTTGACGCGGCCGTGGACCTGGTGGAGACGCACATGACGACCGTGCTCGAAACCCGCGGCCTGGTCAAGCGCTTCGGCGGCCTCACGGCGACCCACGACGTCTCGATCACCGTCGAGAAGGGCGCGCGGCGCGCGTTGATCGGCCCGAACGGCGCCGGCAAGACCACGCTGATCAACCTGCTGACCGGCGTGCTCGAGCCGACCTCCGGCGCTATCCAGCTCGACGGCGAGGACATCACGCGGCTCGCGCCGCATCAGCGGGTGCGCCGCGGCATGGTGCGCACGTTCCAGATCAACCAGTTGTTCGGCGAGCTGACGCCGCTGCAGTCGCTCGCGCTCAGCGTCTCTTCGCAACTGGGCATCTCGGCACAGTGGTGGAAGCGGCTGGGCCGGGATGCGCGCGTCGCGCCGCTGTGCGACACCTTGCTGAAGCAGTTCCACCTCGACGACGTGCAGGACCAGCAGGTCAAGCACCTGGCCTACGGCAAGCGCCGTCTGCTCGAGATCGCGACCGCGCTCGCCTGCCAGCCGCGCGTGCTGCTGCTCGACGAGCCGGTGGCGGGCGTGCCCGAGGGTGAACGCCAGGAGATCTTCGACATCATCAACGCGCTGCCGGCGGATGTCTCGGTGCTGCTGATCGAGCACGACATGGACCTGGTCTTCAACTTCGCGAAGAGCGTGACCGTGCTGGTCAACGGCGCGGTATTCGCCGAGGGTGATGTGCAGACGATCGCCAACGACCCGCGCGTGAAGGCGGTGTACCTGGGCGAAGCGACCGAAGAGCGCGCGCATGGCTGAGCTGCTGCTGCAAGTCGAGGGGCTGAGGTCGGGCTACGGCGAGGCGGTCGTCGTGCAGGGGGTGTCGCTGGCGCTGCCGCAGGGCCAGTCGCTGGCGCTGCTGGGCCGCAACGGCACCGGCAAGACCACGCTGCTGAACACGCTGGTCGGCGTCACGCGGCGCCATGCCGGGCGCATCGTGCTCGGTGGCGTCGACCTCAGCGCGCTTGCGCCACACCAGCGGGCCGCGGCCGGCATCGGCTGGGTGCCGCAGGAGCGCAACATCTTCAAGTCGCTGACCGTGCACGAGAACCTGACGGCGGTCGCACGCCCCGGGCCGTGGACCGTCGCGCGCGCCTACGAGATGTTCCCGCGCCTGGCCGAGCGCCGCGCCAACATGGGCAACCAGCTCTCCGGCGGCGAGCAGCAGATGCTCGCGGTCGCGCGCGCGCTGGTGCTGAACCCCAAGCTGCTGCTGCTCGACGAGCCGCTCGAAGGCCTGGCGCCCATCATCGTCGAGGAGCTGCTGCGCTCGATCGCCCGCGTCGTCCGCGACGAAGGCATGAGCGCGATCATCGTCGAGCAGAACCCGCGCATGATCCTGCCGATCACGCAGCATGCGGTCGTGCTGGACCGCGGCAGCGTCGTGCATGAAGGCGCGAGTGCCGAGCTGATGG
>DATEFR010000517.1:0-8697 GCA_035280545.1 Burkholderiaceae bacterium
CCTGGCCCGCGCCGGGTGCGCTGCGCGAACTGCGCGAGCGGCTGCTCGCGGCGCGGCAGCCGTTCGTGATCGTCGGCGGCAGCGGCTGGACCGCCAGCGCCTGCGAGGCGATGCAGCGCTTCGCCGAGGGCTGGCAGTTGCCGGTGGGCTGCGCGTTCCGCTTCCAGGATCTGTTCGACAACCGCCATGCGAACTACGCCGGCGACGTCGGCATCGGTATCAATCCGAAGCTCGCGCAGCGCATCCGCGAGGCGGACCTCGTCATCGCGGTCGGACCGCGACTCGGCGAGATGACGACCGGCGGCTACACGCTGCTCGAAGCGCCGCGGCCGCGCCAGACGCTGGTGCATGTGCACGCCGGGCCGGAGGAGCTGGGCCGGGTCTACGCGGCCGACTTGATGCTGCAGTCCTCGATGGCCTGCGCGGCCAAGGCGCTGGAAACGCTGGCGCCGCCGGCCGGACCGCTGCCGTGGCACGAGTGGACCGCGGCCGCGCATGCCGACTACGAGGCCAACCTCGAGGCGATGCCGGTCGCGCCGCTGGATCTCGCCGTGGTGGTCAAGACGATCCAGCGCCTCGCGCCGGCCGACAGCATCCTGACCAACGGTGCCGGCAACTACAGCGGCTGGCTGCACCGCTACTACCGCTATCCGTCGCTGCAGCAGGGCGGCCGCACGCAGCTCGCGCCGACCGCCGGCGCGATGGGCTATGGCGTGCCGGCGGCCGTGGCCGCGGCGCTGCTGCACCCGGACCGCACCGTGATCAACCTGGCCGGCGATGGCGACTTCCTGATGACCGGGCAGGAGCTGGCGACTGCGACCGGCTATCGGGCCGGCGCCAGCGGGCGCGGCAAGCTGATCAGCATCGTCGTCGACAACGCGACCTACGGCACGATCCGCATGCACCAGGAGCGCGAGTACCCGGGGCGGGTCAGCGGCAGCGACTTGTTCAACCCCGACTTCGCGGCGCTTGCGCGCGCCTATGGCTGGAGCGCGCAGCGTGTCGAGACGACCGCGCAGTTCGAGCCGGCGTTCGCCGCCGCGCTGGCCGACGCGCGACCGAACCTGCTGCACCTGAAGCTCGATGCCGAGGTCAGCACCTCGCGCGCGACCTTGAGCGCGATCCGGCGCATTGCGCAGAGCCGGAATCACGGGTCATGAATCGCCCCGAGGAGCTCGCCGAGCAGCTACGCGAGGCGCTGAGCTTCCTCTCGCACGACGCGCGCGAAGGCCACTCGTCGACGCTCGCGCTGCTCGAGCTGCACCGCGCCCGCGCCGACAGCGTGGCCACCAGCGAGCTGGCGCAGCGCATCGAGCGCAACGCGCGGCGCTCGCTGACGCGGATCGACGATTTCGTCGCCTATGCGCGGGCCGGCTCGCAGGCATTGCAGCCCGAAGAGATCGACCTGCACGAGCTGCTGCTCGATGCGATCGCCGAGGCCTGGCAGACCGGGACCGAACGCGGTTTGCGGCTGCGCATAGTCGCGGCGCCGGAAGCTGCGCCGGTGCAGGCCGATGGCGGCCTGCTGCGTGCTGCGCTTGCGCAGATGTTGCGGCACGCACTCGATCTGGCCCGGCGCGGTTCGGACCTGGTCTGCACGCTGCGCGAGCAGCCGCAGGCCTGGAGCATCGAGGTCGACGAGGCGGCGACGGACGCGTCGCCGAGCGCCGCGTCGACACCCGATGCCAGCACGCCGCGCAACGCGCCGCCGCGCATCGCGAGCGGGCACGGCTGGGCGCTGGTGGCGCTGGTGGCGCAGCGCCATGCCGGCTCGGCACGGGCCTGGGAAGAACCCTCCAAGGAGATACGGCTGCGTATCGACCTGCCCCGCTCCTGAACGAATCCGCGCCCGCAGCCGGCCTTTACACTTGCGGTGCACTCGGCAGCGCCGGTGCGCAGCCGCGGACCACAGAGGCGGCGCCATCAGGAGAGGGGAGACGACCATGAGAGTCGCTGTTCTGGATGACGACCAGGCCCAGCTGGACCTGGCGCAGCAAACCCTGGAGACCATGGGGCACGATTTCCATGGCTACACCGACGGGAAGACGCTGCTGCGCGCGCTGCGCCGCGAAACCTACGACCTGCTGATCCTCGATTGGCAGCTGCCCGACATCAGCGGCATCCAGGTGATGCGCTGGGTTCGCGAGAATCTCGAGGAGCGCGTTCCCATCCTGTTCGTGACGAACCGCAGTGCCGAGGCCGACGTGATCGAAGGCCTGTCGGCCGGCGCCGACGACTTCATGGTCAAGCCGATCCGCGTCGGCGAGCTGACCGCGCGGGTCAACGCCTTGCTGCGCCGCGCCTACCACCTGAAGAGCACCGGCGAGGTCGTGATCGATCGCTACCGCTTCGACACGGCGAGCGGGACGATACACCTCGACGGGCGCACCGTCGTGCTGAAGCAGAAGGAGTTCGACCTCGCGCTGTTCCTGTTCCAGAACCTCGGCCGGCTGCTGTCGCGCAAGCACCTGCTGGAAGCGGTCTGGGGCATAGAAGCCGAGGTGTCGTCGCGCTCGCTGGACACGCACATCTCGCGGCTGCGTACCAAGCTCGGCCTGGTGCCGGAGCAGGGCTACCGGCTCGCGGCGATCTACAGCGTCGGCTATCGCCTCGAGGCGTTGAACCCGGGCACGGCGACGCCGGCCGGCTCCGATGCGGGCTGAAGCGCACGTCAGCGTCGCGGACGGCGCCACAGCAACAGCAGCACGCCGGTCAGCACGATGCTGACCGCTCCCCATTCGTACGGCGTGACGGCTTCGCCGGCCACCGCGACGCCGAGCAGCATCGCGATCACCGGGTTCACGAACGTGTAGCTCGAGGCGAGCGCGGCCGACGCGCGCGCGAGCAGCAGCATGTACGCGTTGAACGCGATCAGCGAGCCGAACACGACGAGATAGGCCCACGCGGCGACGGCGCTGGCCTGCGGCGGCCATTGCGGCTGCTCGTGCTGCACGGCCGAGATCAGCAGCAGCACGGCGCCGCCGCAGATCATCTCGCTCGCAAAGCCGGTCGCCCCCGGCGCGAGCGGCCAGCGGCGCTGGCTCAGCACGCTGCCCAGCGACCAGGCGACACAGGCGATGGTGATCGCGGCGAGCCCGGCCGGCGAGGCGCCGAAGCCGGCGCCTTGCGTCAGCAGCACGACGCCGATCAGGCCCAGCGCGATGCCGGCAACCTCGATGCGACGCGGCATCACGCCCCAGAACAGATTCAGCGCGGCGATCAGCAGCGGCACGACCGCGATGAACGCGACCACCAGTCCGGAGCCGACCGAGACCTCGGCGTAGGCCGTGCCACCCATGCCGCCGCCCAGCATCAGCGTGCCGACCGCGAGCGCATGCAGCCACTGGCGCGGCGACGGCCACGGCGCGCCGCGCCAGCGCACCCAGGCCATCAGCACGACGCCGGCGAACACAAAGCGCGTGCCCATCTGGAAGAACGGCGGGAAGCTGACCAGCGCGAACTTGATCGCGAGGTAGGTCGAGCCCCAGACCAGCCAGGTCGCGGCCAGACACAGCAGCAGCGTAGGCGGGAGCGACCCCGCGCGCGGTGCGGACGAAGCGGATGAAACCAGTGCGGACATGCTGAACGGCGTTGAAACGACGCGCCCATCGTATGAACGCGGCACGCGAATCGCCATGCACGAATCAAGCTTGCGAGCGCACAATGCCGTCGATTCGAAGGAGTTTCATGGCCAGCACCTTGAAGGTCGAGCTCGACCACCACGACACCCGGATCCTCGCCGAGCTCCAGGCCGATGCGCGCCTGACGATGGCGGAGCTCGGCCGCCGCGTGCATCTGAGCCAGCCGGCCGTGACCGAGCGGGTGCGCAAGCTCGAAGCGGGCGGCGTGATCACCGGCTACCGGGCGACGGTGGACCTCGGCAAGCTCGGATACGGCATCCGCGCGTTGATCCGGATCGGACGGGCCGAGTACGCGCGCGTCGTCAAGCTCGTGCAGCAGACGCCGGAATGCGTCAATGCCTACAACGTGACCGGCGACGACAGCTGGGTGCTCGAGATCGCCGTGATCGACGTGGCCCATCTGGACGCCGTCGTCACGAAGTTCTGCATCCTGACCGAGACCGCAACGTCGATCATCCTGAACCCGGCGCGCGAGCACCAGACCATGCTGCCGCCGCAGAGCGACAGCGTCAAACCCCCGATCAAGAAAGTGATCAACGCATGACGACGACCACGACGCCGCCCATCCTCGTCACCGGCGACCTGTGCGATCGCCACAAGAGCGAGGCGCACAGCGACTTCCGCGTGCTGCCGCCGGTGTTTCGCGACTATGGCAAGCGCACGCGCTTTGCCGGGCGCATCGTCACGGTCCAGTGCTACGAGGACAACTCGTTCGTGAAGGCCGCGCTCGAGGAGCCAGGGCAGGGCCGCGTGCTGGTCGTCGACGGTGGTGGCTCGCTGCGCCGCGCGCTGGTCGGCGGCAAGATCGGCGCCTCGGCCGCGAAGAACGGCTGGGCCGGCATCGTCGTCGACGGCTGCGTGCGCGACAGCGCCGAACTGGCCGCATGCGACGTCGGCATCCGCGCACTGGCGCTGGTGCCGATGCCGACCGAGCGGCGCAACGTCGGCCAGCGCGACGTTGCGGTCCACATCCACGGCGTGTGGATCCTGCCGGGCGAGTGGCTGGTGGCCGACGAGGATGGGATCGTCGTGATGCCGCAGCCGGAGTAGGGCGGTACCACCACCCCGTTTGCCCTGAGCTTGTCGAAGGGCCGTCAGCCCTGCAGCACCTCGAGCGCGCGATCCAATCCGCCGCTCGTGATCGCCACCATCGCCTGCTCGCGCACCGTCGGCTTCGCGTGGTAGGCGACGCTCAGGCCTGCCTCGCGCATCATCGGCACGTCGTTCGCGCCATCGCCGACCGCGATCGCCTGCTTGGGCGAGATGCCCAGCTGCGCGCAGGTTTCGAGCAGCATCTTGCGCTTCTCGGCGCCGTCGCAGATGTCGCCCCAGGGCTGGTCGACCATGCGGCCGGTCAGCACGCCGTCGACGATCTCGAGCACGTTGCTGCGCGTGTAGTCCAGGCACAGCCGGTCGCGGATGCGGTCGGTGAAGAACGTGAAGCCTCCCGAAACCAGCAAGGTCTTCAGGCCCGCGGCCTGGCAGGCGCGCACCAGGTCGTCGGCCCCCGGGTTCAGCTGCAGCCGTTCGTTGTAGACACCGTGCAGCGCGGTCTCGGGCACGCCCTTGAGCAGCGTGACGCGCTGCCGCAGGCTCTCCTTGTAGTCGGCGATCTCGCCGCGCATCGCGGCCTCGGTGATCGCCGCGACCTCGGCCTTGCGGCCGGCGGCATCGGCGATCTCGTCGACGCATTCGATGTTGATCAGCGTCGAATCCATGTCGAAGGCCACCAGCTTGAAATCGGCCAGCCGCAGCGGCGGCACGAAGCCGCGAACCGTCAGGCCGGGGGCGTAGTCCTCGGCGGATTGCTCCAGGGAAGTCATCGTCATCAGGCGGGTTCCGGCGTCGCGGAAGGGGTCGTTGCAATCGGTGTGCCCAGCGAGCGCAGCACGTCGCGGATCAGTTGGGCGCGGTCTTTGGGCAGCGGCGTGTCGCGCTCGATGCGCAGCTTGTCATTGCCGGCAAGTTTGATGTGGCGGTTCTTCTGCACCAGCTCGATGATGCGCATCGCATCGACCGGCGGGTTCGAGCGGAAGCTGATCACCATCAGCTTCTCGCCGGCGTCGATCTTGGTCACGCCGTAGGGCTTGGCGAGCACGCGCAGGCGGTGCACGTCGAACAGCGTCTGGCCTTGCGGCGGCAGCTTGCCGAAGCGGTCGGTGATCTCCTCGAGCATCGCGTCGATCTGCTCGGCCTTGTGGGCGCTGGCCAGCCGCTTGTACAGCGACAGCCGGGTGTGCACGTCGCCGCAGTACGCGTCGGGCAGCAGCGCCGGGGCGTGCAGGTTGATCTCGGTCGCGGCCGACAGCGGCGACAGCAGATCCGGCTCGTGCACGGCCTTCAGCGAACGCACCGCCTCGGCGAGCATGTCGTTGTAGAGCTGGAAGCCGACCTCCATCATGTTGCCGCTCTGGTTGTCGCCCAGCACCTCGCCGGCGCCGCGGATCTCCAGGTCGTGCATCGCGAGGTAGAAGCCCGAGCCGAGCTCCTCCATCTGCTGGATCGCCTCGAGCCGCTGCGCCGCCTGCTTCGTGAGGCCTTCGACGTCGGGCACCAGCAGGTAGGCATAGGCCTGGTGGTGCGAGCGGCCGACGCGGCCGCGCAGCTGGTGCAGCTGCGCGAGGCCGAACTTGTCGGCGCGGCTGATCACGATGGTGTTCGCGCTGGGCACGTCGATGCCGGTCTCGATGATGGTCGAGCACAGCAGCACGTTGTGGCGCTGGGCGACGAAATCGCGCATCACGCGCTCGAGCTCGCGCTCGGGCATCTGGCCGTGCGCGATCGCGATGCGCGCCTCGGGCAGCAGCTCGGCCAGCTTGTCGTGGCGCGCCTGGATGGTCTCGACCTCGTTGTGCAGGAAGTAGACCTGCCCGCCGCGCTTGAGCTCGCGCAGCACCGCCTCGCGGATCGCACCGGTCGATTCGTTGCGCACGAAGGTCTTGATCGCCAGGCGGCGCTGCGGCGCGGTCGCGATCACGCTCAGGTCGCGCAGCCCTTCGAGTGCCATGCCCAACGTGCGCGGGATCGGCGTCGCGGTCAGCGTCAGCACGTCCACCTCGGCGCGCATCGCCTTGATCGCTTCCTTGTGGCGCACGCCGAAGCGGTGCTCCTCGTCGATCACGAGCAGGCCCAGGCGCTTGAACTTCACGTCCTTGGACAGGAGCTTGTGGGTGCCGATGACGATGTCGATCGTGCCGTCCTCCAGCCCTTCGAGCGCGGTCTTCACTTCCTTCGCGGAGCGGAAGCGCGACAGCTCGGCGACCTTGACCGGCCACTTGCCGAAGCGGTCGGCGATGTTCTGGTAGTGCTGCTCGGCCAGCAGCGTCATCGGCGCGAGGATCGCGACCTGCTTGCCGCCGTTGACCGCGACGAACGCGGCGCGCAGCGCGACCTCGGTCTTGCCGAAGCCGACGTCGCCGCAGATCAGCCGGTCCATCGGGCGCGGCGAGATCATGTCCTGCACCACTGCGTGGATCGCGGCCTGCTGGTCGGCCGTTTCCTCGAAGCCGAAGCTCGCGGCGAACGCCTCGTAGTCGTGCGGCGCGAAGCGGAACGCAAAGCCTTCGCGCGCGGCGCGGCGTGCATAGAGGTTCAGCAGCTCGGCGGCCGTGTCGCGCACCTGCTCGGCGGCCTTGCGCTTGGCCTTGTCCCACTGGCCCGAGCCCAGCCTGTGCAGCGGCGCTTCCTCCGGGCTGACGCCGGTGTAGCGCGCGATCAGGTGCAGCTGCGCCACCGGGATCTTCAGCGTCGCCTTGTCGGCGTACTCGAGCTCGAGGAACTCGCTGGGCCCGTCGCCGAGGTCGATGTTCGCCAGGCCCAGGTAGCGGCCGATGCCATGGTTCACGTGCACGACCGGGTCGCCGACCTTGAGCTCGGACAGGTCCTTGATCAGCGCATTGACATCGCTGACCTGCTCCTGCTTGCGGCGCCGGCGCGCGGCCGGCGTGCTCGCGAAGAGCTCGGTCTCGGTGACGAACTGGATCGCGATGTTCGCGTCCGGCTCGAACCAGAAGAAACCCTGCGCGAGCGGCGCTGCGGTGATCGCGAAGCGCTCGTCGCCGGCTTCGAACTCGGCCAGCGAGGCGACGCTGGGCGGCTCGATCCGGTTGTCGCGCAGCAGCTCCAGCAGGCTCTCGCGCCGGCCTTCGCTCTCGGCGACGATCAGCACGCGGTGCGGTGTCGTGCCGACGTGGGTCTGCAGCTTCTTCAGCGGCTCGGGCGCGCCGCGGTCGGCGGACAGATCGGGCAGCGGGCGGGCCCAGGCAGCACCCTCACCCCGGCCGTCTCCCGCAAGCGGGAGAGGGGGAGAGGCGGGCGTTCCCTCTCCCGCTTGCGGGAGAGGGCTAGGGTGAGGGCCGCGCAGCGCCAGTTGCGCATGCACGTTGCACAGCGCGAAGAAATCCTCCGGCCGCAGGAACAGATCCTCGGGCGGCAGGATCGGCCGTTCCTTGTCGTGCTGCAGGAAGCGATGGCGCTCGCGCGTGTCGGTCCAGAATCGCTTCAGCGCTTCGTCGACCTCGCCGTGCAGCGCGAGCACCGCCGATTCGCCGAGGTATTCGAAGATCGTCGCGGTGGACTCGAAGAACAGCGGCAGGTAGTACTCGATGCCGGCGGTCGCGATGCCGGTGCCGATGTCCTTGTACAGGCGCACCTTGGTCGGGTCGCCTTCCATCTTCTCGCGCCAGCGTGCGCGGAACGCGGCGCGCGCGTCCTCGTCCATCGGGAACTCGCGGCCCGGCAGCAGGCGCACCTCGGGCACCGGGTACAGGCTGCGCTGCGTATCGGGGTCGAAGGTGCGGATCGAGTCGACCTCGTCGCCGAACAGGTCGACGCGGTAGGGCACCGGCGAGCCCATCGGGAACAGGTCGATCAGCCCGCCGCGCACCGCGTACTCGCCGGGCGAGACGACCTGGCTCACGTGCTGGTAGCCGGCCAGCGTGAGCTGGCTCTTCAGCTTCGCCTCGTCGAGCTTGGTCTTCTGGCGGAAGTAGAACGTGGTGCCGGCCAGGAACGACGGCGGCGCCAGCCGCGTGAGCGCGGTGGTGGCCGGCAGCAG
>DATEFR010000518.1:0-6120 GCA_035280545.1 Burkholderiaceae bacterium
TGAGGAGGGGGCGGCGACGCGACGGGAACGAAGGAGGTTCGCGTTGGCCCTCACCCCGACCCTCTCCCAAAGGGAGAGGGGGCTGAACTCCCTCTCCCGCTGGGAGAGGGCAGGGGTGAGGGCCAGCGAGCCGCCTCGCTGCCACAACACCCTCACCTGCATTCAGCGCCGCCCGCACCACCTCCGGCGTGAACGGCGGCTCGCGAAACCGCACCCCGGTCGCATCGAAGATCGCATTCGCGATCGCCGCGGTCCCCGGCACCGACGCCGATTCGCCCGCCCCCAGCGGCGCTTCGCCGGGCCGCGGCATCAGCATCACCTCGACGACCGGCACCTCGCGAAAGCTCAGGATCGGGTAGCTGCCCCACTCGCGCGCGACCGGCGTGTTGGTCGTGGCCGTCGCGACCGGCACGCGCTCCTTCAGCGCGCGGCTGGTCGTCTGCAGCACATTGCCGTGCACCTGGTGCTGCACGCCGGCGGGGTTGACCATCGCGCCGGCATCGTGGCCCACGACGACCCGGCGCACGTGCACGTCGCCGGTCACGCGGTTCACTTCGACATCGGCGACCCACGCGGCCCAGGCCGCCGAGAAGCCGGGGAACTTGCTGTGCGTGTAGCGCGCGTACGCGAAGCCCTGGCCCTTGAGCCAGTCGCCATCGGCGGGCTGCCGCTGCGGCTGCGTGTGCGCGATCCAGCCGGCGCGTGCCGCGGTCGCGCGCACGAGCTCGGCGGCACGTTCGTCCTTCAGATGCCGCAGCCGGTACTCGACCGGGTCGGCCCCTGCCGCGGTCGCGAGCTCGTCGACATACGACTCGTGCGCGAACGAGTTCGGCAGCGCCGAGACGCCGCGCAGCCACGACGCGCGCAGGATGGGCGCCATGTCGTTCGCGACGACGCGCAGGTTGCGCACCGCGTACGGCGGCACGGCGGTGCGGTCGCCCATCTCGTACGCGGTCGCGAGCGGCTCGACGCTGCGCGTCAGCAGCAGCGCGAGCGTGGTCGCGCCGTTGCTCGGGTAGGAAGTCTGGAAGTCGTAGGCCGCGAACGAGCCGTCGGCGGCCAGCGCGCCGTCGACCTGCATCAGCTGCGCCGCGCCCTTGGGCTCCCACAGGTGCTCCTGCTCGCGGGTGAGCTGCACGCGCACCGGCGCGCCGACCGCACGCGCGAGCAGCGCCGCGTCGGCGGCCACGTCGTCGGCGCCGTTGCGGCCATAGCAGCCGGCCGCTTCCATGCGGATCACGTCGACCGCGCGGTCGGCCAGGCCCAGCAGCTTCGCAATGTCGGCGCGCAGCACATGCGGGTTCTGCGTGCCGGCCCAGACGCTGACGGCGACCTCGTGGCCCTCGCCATGCCAATCGGCCAGCGCGCACGACGGGCCTATCGAGGCATGCAGCTGGTACGGCCACACATAGTCGCGCCGGAACGACTGTGCCGCGCCCTCGATGGCCGCGCCGACATCGCCCTGCTCGACCAGCACGCGCCGCGTCGCCGGGTTCGCGCGCAGTGCGCTCTTCAGGTCGTCCAGCGGCGGCATGCCGGGCCACGGCTTCCACATGACCTTCAGCGTGCGCATCGCCGCATCGGCCTGCTCCTCGCGCTCGGCGACGATGCCGACAAAGTCGCGGATCACGACCACCGCACGGATGCCGGGGATGTGCGCGATCGACGACTCGTCGACCGACTCCAGCGTGTTGCCGACGAACTCGCCGGCATCGACGCCGGCATACGGCGGCCGCACGACGCGGCCGTGCAGCATGCCCGGCAGGCGCTTGTCGTGCACGAAGACTTCGCGGCCGGTGGCTTTGGCCGGGATGTCGACACGCGGCACCGGCTGGCCGACGAGGCGGTAGTGCGCCGGGTCCTTCGTGCGCACGCTCGCGAGGTCGGCCGGCAGCTTCAGCTCGATGTGGCGGCCTTGCAGCAGCGCGGCGTAGTCGAGCGCCGCGCCATCGCCACCGGCCGCCTCGACCAGCCAGGCGCGGGCCATGGCCGCGGCGGCGCGCAGCGGCGCCGCATGGATCTGGATCGATGCGCTCGCGATCGTCGCGCCCTGGTTCGGCACGCTCGCGGTGTCGCCCAGCCGCGTGCGGACGCAACGCAGCTCGATCTCGAGTTCCTCGGCGACGATCTGCGCGAGCGCGGTCGCGAGCCCCGTGCCGAGGTCGACATGGCCGTGCAGCGCGGTCGCCCGGCCGTCGGCCCAGACGGCCAGCAGGATCTCGTCGCCCTCGGCCGGGTTCGCGAAGACGGCCTTGGGCTGGCCGGCGGACGGCGGCGGTGCGGATGGCGGCTCGCGCAGCACCAGCAGCACGCCGGTGGCGGCGCGGAACTCGGCACGCGAGTGCGGCGCCACCCTCACCCCAGCCCTCTCCCGCCAGCGGGAGAGGGAGCCAGCAGTTCCGCAGCGCGGTGCACCGCTTGCAGGATCTCCAGATGCGTCCCGCAGCGGCACAGGTTGTGCGAGAGCGCCGCGCGGATCTGCGCGTCGTCGGGCCGCGGCGTGTCGCGCAGCAGCGCGACGGTCGCGATGATCATCCCGTTCAGGCAGTAGCCGCATTGCGCGGCCTGGCACTCGATGAAGGCGCGCTGCACGGGATGCAGCGTCTCATCGGGGCTTCGCAACCCTTCGAGCGTCGTGATCGTGCGCCCTTGGACGCCACCGGCCGGCACGCTGCACGAGCGCGCCGGCCGGCCGTCGATCAGCACCAGGCACGCGCCGCATTCGCCGAGACCGCAGCCGTACTTGGGCCCGTTGAGCTTGAGGTCGTTGCGCAGCACCGTCAACAGCGGCGCATCGCGCGGCACCCCGGCCAGCGCGTGCTCCGTGCCGTTGACGCTGAGCCTCAAGCGATGTCGCCGGATTGAATCTTCTTGACGCCCTTCGCGCTCATCTGCTTCCACGCGGCGGCGAGCGAGCCGTTCAGGTCGATCGCGCGGGTCGCGTCCTCGATCACGTAGGTCTCGAAGCCGGCCTTGCGTGCGTCCATCGCGGTCCAGGCGACGCAGAAGTCGGTGGCCAGCCCCGTGACGTAGACGGTCTTGATGCCGCGCGCCTTCAGGTAGCCCGCGAGACCGGTCGCGGTCTTGTGGTCGGCCTCGTCGAACGCCGAGTAGCTGTCCATCTCCTTGTGGAAGCCCTTGCGGATGATCAGCTGCGCGGTCGGCAGCTTCAGGTCCTTGTGCAGCGCCGCGTCGTCGGTGCCCTGCACGCAGTGGTCCGGCCACAGCACCTGCGTGCCGTAGCTGAGCCGGGTGGTCTCGAACGGCTTCTTGCCCTGGTGCGTGCTGGCGAACGACGCGTGGCCCGGCGTGTGCCAGTCCTGCGTGACGACGATGTTCTCGAAGCTCGCCGCGAGCTTGTTGATCACCGGCACGACGTCTTCGCCCCCCTTGACCGGCAGCGTACCGCCGGTGACGAAGCAGTTCTGCACGTCGACGACGATCAGCGCGCTCTTCGCATCGGGCTTGATCTTCGCGGCCGCCAGCGCGCTCCAGCTCGCGGCGCCGGTCGCGGCGAGCACGCCGGCGCCGGACAAGGCTTTCAACAACGTTCTGCGGGCGGGGGTGTGCATGAGGTCCTCCGGTTCGAGTCGATGATGGGCGGTGGTGGTGGGCGAACGGCGCGCGCTACACGCTGAGGTAAGCGCGCCGTACCTCTTCGTTGGCCGCGAGCTCGGCCATCGAAGCCTGGTAGCGGATCTGGCCCTTCTCGAGCACGTAGGCCCGATCGGACACCAGCTCCGCGAAATGCATGTTCTGCTCGGACAGCAGGATGCTCACGCCCTGCGCCTTGAGCTCGAGGATCATGTGCGCCATCTGCTCGACGATCACCGGCGCGACGCCTTCGCTGGGTTCGTCGAGCAGCACGACCAGCGGGTTGCCCATCAGCGTGCGCGCGACGGTCAGCATCTGCTGCTCGCCGCCGCTCATGCGGCCGCCGGGGCGGTCCGGCATCTCGCCGAGGTTCGGGAACAGCTTGAACAAGCGCTCGGGCGTCCACAGCGGCGCGGCGCTGCCGTCGGCCCAGCGCCGCGGCGGCTGGCGGCCGACTTCGAGGTTCTCCATCACGGTCAGGTCGGCGAAGATGCGGCGCGTCTCGGGCACGTAGCCCAGGCCCATGCGGGCGACCTCGTGCGGCTCGCGCCGCGCGATGTCGTGGCCGAGGAACGTGATCTCGCCCTTGCGTTTGGCGAGCATGCCCATCAGCGCCTTCAGCGTCGTGGACTTGCCCGCGCCATTGCGGCCCATCAGCGCGACGACCTCGCCGCGGTTCACCTGCAGGCTGACGTCGAACAGGATGTGCGCGGCGCCGTACCAGGCGTTGAGGTTGTGGGCTTCGAGAAGAGTAGAGCTCATCGTTTCACCCTCACCCTAGCCCTCTCCAGGGGCCACCAGGGGCCTCTTCGTGGCCCTTAGCGGGAGAGGGGACAAGATGGCACTCCCTCTCCCGCTTGCGGGAGAGGGCTGGGGTGAGGGCGACTGCTTCTCGAACGTCTTGCCGGTCCCGAAGTAGACCTCCTGCACCTTCGGATGGTCGCGGATCTCGTCGGGCCTGCCCTCGGCGATCAGCCGGCCGCGTGCGAGCACGATCAGCCGGTCGGCGTACGCGAACACCACGTCCATGCTGTGCTCGGTGAACAGCACCGCGAGGCCGCGCTCGGTGACCAGCTTCTTCGTCAGTGCCATCAGCTCGTTGCGCTCCTTGGGTGCCATGCCGGCGGTGGGCTCGTCCATCAGCAAGAGCTTGGGCGCATTCGCCATCGCGATCGCGAGCTCGACACGCTTGACGTCGCCATACGCGAGCTCGCTGCACGGCCGGTCCGCCTGCGCGGCCATGCCGACCTGCGCCAGCAGTGCCAGCGCATCGTCGCGCCGGTGCGCGGCGGCGCGGCGCCACATCGCGAACAACTTCGCATCGGCCGAGATCAGCGCCATCTGCACGTTCTCGACGACGGTCAGCGATGCGAAGGTCTCGGCGATCTGGAACGTGCGGCCGACCCCCAGGTGCCAGATGTCGCGCGGCTTGCGGCCGATCAGCTCGCGGCCGCCGAGCACGATGGAACCGGAGTCGGCGCGCAGCTGGCCGTTGACCATGTTGAAGGTCGTCGACTTGCCGGCGCCGTTCGGGCCGATCAGCGCCAGCAGCTCGCCGGCCGCGACCTGGAAACTGACGCCGTCGACCGCGCGGTTGCCGCCGAACGACTTGCCGAGGTTGGTGACTTTCAGCAGGCTCATGCCACCGCCCCTGCGCCGCGGCGGCGCTCGTACCACTCGCGGGCGAACCCGGCGATGCCCTGCGGGAACGCGAGCACCAGCAGCAGGATGATCGCGCCCAGCAGCGCGCGCCAGTAGTCGGTGTTGCGCGCGACCGCATCCTGCAGCCAGGTGAACGTGACCGCGCCGACGATGGGTCCGGCCAGCGTCTGCAGGCCGCCGAGCAGCACCATCACCAGACCATCGACCGAGCGGCCGACGGCGATCGAATCGGGCGAGATGCTGCCCTTCGAGTACGCGTACAGCGCACCGGCGAGCCCCGCGAAGACCGCGGCGACGACGAAGGCGGCCCACTGCAGCGTCTTCACGTCGATGCCGATCGCATCGGCGCGCAGCGGCGAATCGCGCCCGGCGCGCAGCGCATAACCGAACGGCGCGAACAGCACGCGGCGCAGCAGCAGCACGCCGATGCCGACGAGCGCGAGCGTCAGGTAGTAGTACGCACGCTTGTCGGCCAGCCACTCGGCCGGCCAGACGCCGGTCAGCCCGTTGCTGCCGCCGGTGAAGTCGTCCCACTGGAACACGACCGACCAGACGATCTGCGCGAATGCGAGCGTCAGCATCGCGAGGTAGACGCCCGAGAGCCGCACGCAGAACCAGCCGAACAGCAGAGCGCCCAACGCCGAGGCGATCGGCGCGACGACCAGCGATACCTCCATCGGCAGGCTCAGCGAGCGCACCAGCAGCGCCGCCGCATACGCGCCGAGCCCGAAGTACGCCGCATGGCCGAACGAGTGCATGCCGGCCGGGCCCATGATGAAGTGCAGGCTGACCGCGAACAACGCGAAGCAGACGATGTCGGTCAACAGCACGGTGACGTAGCGGTCGCCGACCAACGGCACGAGC
>DATEFR010000519.1:0-7152 GCA_035280545.1 Burkholderiaceae bacterium
AGGTGCTGCTCGACGATCCGAAGGTGCGGGCGGCGTACCTGGGCGAGTGAGTCCGTCCGGCCCGTTCTGACGAGCGGGTGCCGGCGCCGGAAGGCGAGCCGGGCAAGGCCTCAGCCTGGGGGCTGCGTGACGAGGGCGCAACGATACAATCCGCCCGCTGTTTTCGATCCTCGCACGCCCCCCGCTGATGCCGACCGCTGTCAACCCTGAATCCGGTGCCGCGCCGCACGCCGATTTCGCGTGCGACGTGCTGGTCATCGGCGGCGGCCCGGCGGGGTCGACGGTTGCGGCGCTGCTGGCCGAGCGCGGCCATGACGTGGCCGTGCTCGAGAAGGCGCACCATCCGCGCTTTCACATCGGCGAATCGCTGCTGCCGGCCAACGTCGATCTGCTCGACAAGCTGGGCGTGCGCGATCAGGTCGAGCGCATCGGCATGCTGAAGTACGGCGTCGAGTTCGTTTCGCCTACGCACGAGCACCGCAGCTACATCGAGTTCGGCGAGGGCCTGGACAAGAACCTGCCGTATGCGTGGCAGGTGCGGCGCTCCGATTTCGACGAGATCCTCTTCCGCAACGCAGCCGCCAAGGGCGCACGCACGATCGAAGGCGTACACGCGCGCGAGGTCGCGTTCGATGCGCAGGGCGCGACGGTGCGGGCCGAGCGCGAATCGGGCGATGGCGAGGGGCGCACTGCACTGCAGCGCCAAACCTGGCGCGCGAAGTTCGTCATCGACGCATCGGGCCGCGACACGCTGCTCGCGAACCAGTTCAGGTGCAAGCAGAAGAACGAGCGCCACAACAGCTCGGCGCTGTTCGGGCACTTCACCGGCGCGAAGCGCCTCGAAGGCCGGCTCGAGGGCAACATCACGATCCTGTGGTTTGCGCACGGCTGGTTCTGGTTCATCCCGCTGGCCGACGGTACGACCAGTGTGGGCGCGGTGTGCTGGCCGTACTACCTGAAATCGCGACCCAAGGACCAGTCGCTGGTCGCGTTCTTCCGCGACACGATCGCATCGTGCCCCGGTCTGGTCGAACGGCTGCAAGGCGCGACGCTGGTCGACGACAAGGTCCACGCGACCGGCAACTACTCGTACGCCAGCACGCACTGCGCCGGCGAGCGCTACCTGATGCTGGGCGACGCGTACACCTTCATCGACCCGGTGTTCTCGACCGGCGTCTATCTCGCGATGCACAGCGCATTCCAGGCCGTGCCGGTGATCGAGGCGACCTTGCGCGAGCCGCGGCGCGCGGCGGCGCGGCGGGCGGCGTTCGAACGCTCGATGCGCTTCGGCCCGCGCGAGTTCTCGTGGTTCATCTTTCGCGTCACGAACCCCACGATCCGCGACTTCTTCATGTATCCGGCGAACCCGTTCGGCGTGAAGGAAGGGCTGATCTCGATGCTGGCCGGCGACATCTACGGCAAGACCCCTCTGTGGGGCCGCGTGCGCATTCTCAAGGCGTTGTACTACATGGTTTCGCTCGGCAATTTCGGCCGTACCTGGCGCGCGTGGAAGCAGCGCCGCATCAACATCCGCGACGTCGAGGTGTCGGCCCCGTGACCGCCGCCTTGTCTCCAACGTTGACCAGCCGTACCCAAGCCGACCCCATCGCCGCCGCCGCGTTGGCGCCGCAGGTTCCGCTGGCTCCCTTGGCATTCGGCCGCACGCGGCTGAGCGGCCTGCACGATGCCGGCGTGCTCGGCGAGCGCATCGTCGGCTCGGCGCTGGGCGCGGTCGAGGCGCCGCTGCTCGCGCCGGCCACGCCCGATGGCGCCTGGGCCGATGCGTGGCTGGTCAAGGGCGCGATCGAGCACGGCGTGCGCGGCTGCGTGCGTTATGCGAGCAACGGCGAATGGCTGCATGGCGTCGCGACGGTCGACGACGTGCGCAGCGAGGGCGGCCTGCGCGCTGCCGCGCAGCAGGCTTACGGCGACCTGTTCGCCGTGCTCGCCGGCAGCGCGACGCCGCACCTGCTGCGCCTGTGGAACTACATCGCCGACATCAATCTCGAGACCGATGGTGTCGAGCGCTATCGCCAGTTCAACGTCGGTCGGCAGGATGCGTTCATCGCCGCCGGCCGCAGCGCGTTCGACGGCAGCCCGGCCGCCTGCGCACTCGGCACCCGTGGCGGGCCGTTGCGCGTCTCGTTCCTCGCCGGACGGCGTGCGCCGCTGGCGATCGAGAACCCGCGCCAGGTCAGCGCCTATCGCTATCCGCAAGCCTACGGGCCGCGCGCGCCGACGTTCTCGCGCGCTGCGCTCGCCGAGGTCGGCGGGGGGCGGCAGGCACTGTTCATCTCGGGCACCGCGAGCATCGTCGGCCACGAGACGCTGCACCTCGGCGACGTGCGGCGGCAGACCGAAGAGAGCCTCGCGAACATGCGCGTGCTGCGCGAGATCGCGTCGCAGCGCGCCGGCCGGCCGTTCGCGGCGGACGAATTGATCTACACCGTCTACGTGCGCCAGCGCGACGATCTGGCTGCCGTGCGGGAAGTGTTCGAACGCGAGGTCGGTGCCGCCAGCCGGGCCGCACGCGAGGCGCTGTATTTGCAGGCAGACATCTGTCGGGCTGCGCTGCTCGTCGAGATCGAGGCGCACGGCTTCGCCGAAACGCCATGAGTGCGAGCAATGCGAACCAGGGCTTCCTTCGACAGGCTCAGGACGGTCGGAGGCTCAGCCCGAACGGCTGCATAGGCGTTGTGCTGACGCTGCTGACAACAGCCGCGGCCCACGCCGCCGGCCCCGAGATCACCAGCGATGCGCCGGCCGAACCGCCCGGCGTGCAACGCCCGTTGTGGGAGCTCGGCCTGGGCGTGGCCGGGCTGCGCCTGCCCGACTACCGCGGCTCGGACCAATACCACGCGTACGCGCTGCCGCTGCCGTATGTCGTCTACCGCGGCAAGTGGCTGCGCGCCGATCGCGAAGGCGCGCGGGCGCTGCTGCTGGACGCGAACCGCGTCAAGGTCGATGTGAGCGTCGCGGCCTCGGTGCCGACGCGCAGCCGCGACAACGCCGCGCGCGAAGGCATGCCCGATCTCGCGGCGACCGGCGAGATCGGTCCGAACGTCAACGTCACGCTCTTTCGCGCGACCGATCGCAGCATGAAGCTGGACCTGCGGCTGCCGGTGCGCGCCGCGGTGACTTTCGAGAGCTCGCCGCGGTTCATCGGCGCGACTTTTTCGCCGAACCTGAACCTCGATCTGATCAACGTTGCCGGCGGCTGGAACGTTGGATTGCTCGCCGGGCCGCTGTACGGCAATCGCAAGTACCACGCGCATTTCTACGGCGTCGACGAGCAGTACGCGACCGCCACGCGCCCGGCTTACCAAGCCCCCGGCGGGTACGCCGGCTGGCAGGCGCTGGCCGCGACCTCGCGGCGCTTCGGCAACACCTGGGTCGGCGCGTTCGTGCGCTACGACAGCCTCGCCGGTGCCGTGTTCGCCGACAGCCCGCTGGTACGCAGCACGCATGCCGTGACCGCCGGCGTCGGCATCTCGTGGGTGTTCGCGCGCTCGTCCGAGCTGGTCACGACGTACGAGGATTGAGGAACTGGCTTTGAGGTTCGTGCACGGCATCGCGCTGTACCTGCTGCTGCTGATCCTCGGCCTGACGTCGTTGGGCTGGAACCTGATCGCGGTGCTGCTCCATCCGCTGCTGCCGCGCGAGCTCGGCACGCGCATCGGGCGCAGCGTGATCTCGCGCTGCTACGGGTTGTTCTGGTCGCTCGCGCAGCTCGTCGGCATGATGCGGGTCGACACCACCGCGCTGGATGCGCTGGCCGGCGACGGCGGACTGATCATCGCCGCGAACCACCCGAGCATGCTGGACGCGCTGCTGATCGTCGCGCGCGTGCCGCGCGGCGTCTGCATCATGAAGGCCGAGCTGATGCGCAACATCTTCCTGGGCGCCGGCGCACGGCTCGCACGCTACATTCACAACGATTCGCCGCGCGGCATGATCCGCGGCGCGGTCGCGAGCCTGCGTGCCGGCGGCCAGCTCGTGCTGTTTCCCGAAGGCACGCGCACGGTGCGCGCGCCGGTCAACCCGTTTCGCCCAGGCATCACGCTGATCGCGCAGATGGCGCAGGTGCCGATCCAGACCGTGATCATCGAGACCGATTCGCGTTACCTGAGCAAAGGCTGGCCGATCTGGAAGACGCCGCCGGTGCCGGTGCGTTTCAAGGTGCGGCTCGGCGAGCGCTTCGCGCCGCAGGCCGACCACGCGGCGCTGCTGGCGCGGCTCGAGCACTACTTCGCAAGTGAATTGGGCTGAGCGGCATGAACCCTCCCGTCGCCGCATCGACCACGCACCTGGTCCTGATCCCGAGCTACGACACCGGGCCCAAGGTCTACGAGACCGTTCGCGCGGCGCGCGCGCAGTGGGCGCCGGTGTGGGTGGTCGTCGACGGCAGCACCGACGGGACCGCCCAGGGGCTGCAGCAGATGGCGGCGGCCGACCCCGGTCTTGCGGTGTTCGTGCTGCCCGAGAACCGCGGCAAGGGCGCCGCCGTGCTGCATGGCCTCGAGGCGGCGCGCGCGGCCGGGTTCACGCATGCGCTGGCGATGGACTCCGACGGCCAGCACCCGGCCGACCTGATCCCGACGTTCATGCAGACCTCGCAACGGCGCCCCGATGCGATGGTGCTCGGCCGGCCGGTGTTCGGCCCGGAAGCGCCGCTGGTCCGGGTGCGCGGCCGGCGCATCTCGAACTGGTGGACCGACCTCGAGACGCTGGGCGCCGGCATCGGCGATTCGCTGTACGGCTTTCGCGTCTACCCGATTGCCGGTCTGATCGCCGTGATGCAGCGCCAACCGTGGATGCGCCGCTTCGACTTCGACACCGAAGCGGTCGTGCGCCTCGCATGGCGCGGCGTCGCCCCCATCAACGTCGACGCGCCGGTGAAATACCTGTCGGCCGAAGAGGGCGGCGTCTCGCACTTCCACTATGGGCGCGACAACGTGCTGCTGACCTGGATGCACGCCCGGCTGATGCTCGAGTTCGTGCTGCGGCTGCCGGGGCTGACCGTGCGGCGGTTGCGCGGAATGCCGCCGTTCGGGCCGCGCTGAGTTCTCACAGCGCCGCTGCGGTGTGGATTCCGCAGCAATATATTGCTAGCATGCAATATATGAAGGCGAAGCTGCTCGCCCGTGCCAAGGAGTTTCGTGACGACGGGACAATTGTCGAAGTGGTGATCTGGGAGCTGCCGGAGCCGCTGCTCCCATGCAGGCATCGCTACAAGTACCGCCTCTACTTCGGCAGACAAGGGGTAAGTTGCGTGCGTTACGACAACGAGCGCGGAAAGGGCGACCATCGCCATATCGACCAAGCGGAGACACCTTATGTCTTCACCACCGTCGAGCAGTTGTTGGATGACTTCGAGCGCGACGTCGCGCACTGGAGCCAGGAATCATGAAAGCCATCATCGAGGTCGATCGCAGAGGGTCTGCAGTACGGGCCGCGCGCAAGCAGGTGGCGGCTGCTCGGCGAGGTCGAGCGCCAGACTTTCACCTGAGCTTCGAGTCCGCTCGCTCGCTGTTTGCGGACCTGACGCCGGCTCGGCTCGATCTGCTGAATACGCTGCACGGCGAAGGCCCATGCAGCGTCTATGCGTTGGCCAAGGTCGCCGAACGCAACTACTCGAATGTGCACGCCGACGTCGCTCGGCTCGAGGAACTCGGCCTGATCGAGCGTGACGAAGAGGGTGCTGTCTCGGTACCGTACGACGCCGTGGAGATCCTGGTGCCGCTGGCGCAATCCGCCCCAGCGGCTTGATTGCGCTCAGGTCGGCGCGAGCGCGGTGAGCTTCGTCAGCGTCTCGGCGCACCAGCTCTTGTCGCCGGCGTCTAGCTGTTCGAACGCGCGGCGCGCCGCCGCCACCGCTTCGGCGCGCGCCGCGGTGTTGCCCAGCGCATGCTCGGCCAGCGCCGCCGCTTCGTGCCCGAAGAACCATTCGAGCGCGGCGCCGTTGTTTGCGTCGACGATCGCGAGACAGGCTTCTGCGTGGTGGCGTGCTTGGGCCGGGTCGCCGGCCTGCAGCCAGGTCATCGCGAGGCGATATTCGGCGCGTTCGGTCTCCAGCCAGGTGCCGGCAACTTCCCAATACTGGCGGGCCGCTTGCGCCGCGACGATCATCAACTCGCGCTCCTTCGGATCGCGTTCGACCGTTTGCTCCAGCGCGCAGGCCAGGCTGTTGCCGGTGACGGCCAGTGTGCGGTTGGCCGGGTCGTCCGCCGCGAGGTCCGTGCGGCGCGCTTGTTCGAGCGCGTCTTCGAACAGCGTGGCGGCGCGCGCGATGTCGCGCTCGACGAGATTGCAGGCGGCCATCGCGCCGACCCGGATGCGGTCCGAGCGCGACAAGCCCGGGCGCAGGTCGTCGATGCCGGACGCCAGCGTCAGGCTCGCGATGCAGCGGCGCAGGGCCTGGCCGCTCGTGCCCTCCATCGCGTAAGTCGGCAGCCCGGGAATCCGATCGAAGAACGCCAACCCCTCGCGCCATGCGCCGAGGTGCTCGCCGTACACATGGTGCGCGAGCGCGGCGAGATCGGCGATCTGCGGTTCGGCACGGATCAGCGGTAGCGCGTCTGCCAGACGATCGGCGGTGCCGCGTGGATCGTCGCCGTGGTCGCGCCAGGCATGGTCGACGAATGTCTTGAAGTCCGTCATGGGCTCTTCACCTCCCGGGCGCCCACGATAAGGAGCTTCGCGGCGCACGTCCAGCGCCGCGAGCGGGCGATCACGTGCCGGTGGGCTCGGGGAACAGCAGATCCGGCGCCCCGCGCTGCGCGCGGGCATCGAGCAAGTGCATCAGCTCGCCTGCGTCGACGCCCGGATAGTCGCGCCGCGCGCGCTCGACGAGCTGCAGCGCGAGCGTGTCCAGCCGGGTCAGCGCCGCGGCCATGCGCGCCCAGAATGCGGCGTCGTCGAGCTCGTCCGTCAAGCCCCGGTTGAGCTCGGCGAACCACGGCAGGCGCGCCTGGTCCAGCATCTGCGGCGGATTGCGGCGCCGGCTGACGGCCGACCAGGCGCGGAAGAAGCGCTGCATCGCGACGTTGACCGCCTGCGCATCGGCCAGGCTCTTCTGCAGCCGCGTCATCGCGGCCACGTCGGTGAGCCGCTTCTGGAAGAACAGCGGGCACATCGCGCCCCAGTAGAACG
>DATEFR010000520.1:0-2404 GCA_035280545.1 Burkholderiaceae bacterium
CGGCCGCGTCGCGCGCGAGCGCGAGCCGCACCCGGCTCGCCTGCGCGTGCCGCGTCACGTTCGTCAGCGCCTCCTGCGCGACGCGGTAGACGGCGATGTTCACGCGCTCGGGCAGCCCGTCGTCGATCGCCTCGAAATGGAACACGCAGGCGATGCCGCCGCGCTCCTCCCACGATTCGCACAGCTCCTGCAGCGCCGCGACCAGGCCCAGCGCATCGAGGTTCGCCGGCCGCAGCCGCCTCAGCATGCCCGCGACGAGCTGGTACAGGCCCTGAGCCGCCATCTCGGCACGCGCCGCGGCGCCCAGCACGGCGGCCCGGTCGTCGACCGCGCAGCGCCGCAGGCACGCGGTCTCGATCAGGATCGCGCTGCAGCGCTGGCCCAGCTCGTCGTGCAGCTCGCGGGCGAGCGCGAGGCGCTCGCTCTCCTGCACGTCGATCAGCTGCTGCGCGAGCTCGCGGTTGTGCGCGAGCAGCGCCGAGGCGCGCGCCTCGGCCTGGGCGTGCAGACGCAGCGCCGCTTCGGTCTCGCGGCGCCGCCGCATCGCGTACCAGGCGAGGCCGAACGCGAACACCAGGCCGGTCAGCGGCAGTTCGTCGAGCTGCCAGCGCTCGTAGCGCATCAGTCCTGCGATCAGCGATTCGCTCAGGTTCAGCGCCGTCGAGACGGCATAACACGCGAGCACCGCCGCGAGCACCACCCACAGGTCGCTGCGCCAGCGCGATGCGCTGCGCGGCCGGCCAGTGCATGGAGCCGTCGATTCATCCGCCATGCGTAGCTCCCCGCTGCGGCGTCAGCCGGTCGACATTGAGGCGCTCGCGGGCGTAGATCTCGCGGCACGAACGCGCGTAGTCCTCGGGGCCGAGGTAGTCGATCTCCTGGTCGTACTTGTCGATCTCCTGGATGAAGCGCGGGTCGAACATCGCGCGCTTGAACGCGTCATGCAGGGTCGTGACGATGGGCGCCGGCAGGCCGCGCGGCCCGGCCAGCCCGTAGGGCGACATCGCGACGATGTCGAAGCCGAGCTCGCGCAAGGTCGGCACCGCGGGCCAGCGCTTGGAGCGCTGCGCCGAGAAGGTCGCGAGCAGGCGCAGCCGGCCGCTGTCGACAACCGGGCCGAAGCCGGTGGAGTTCACGCCGGCCATCACCTGCCCCGAGATGATCGCGTTGATCTGCTCGGCCGTGCCCTTGTACGGCACGTGGATGTAGCGCAGGCCGCGCGCGGTGAACAGGTCCTCGAGCACCATGTGCGGCGTCGTGCCGACACCGTTGGTCGCGATGCTCAGTTCGCCCGGGTGGGCCTGCGCATACGCGAACAGGTCGTCGAGCGAGCGGAACTTGCTGGTCGCCGGCACCAGCACGCCGAAGGTCACGCCGGAGACCTGGATGATGGGCGTGACGTCGCGCACCGGATCCCACAGCACCTTCTGCACGTACGGCGCGCGGAACACCGGCTGCGGCATCTGCGCGATCGTGTAGCCGTCCGGCTCGGCCTGCTTGAGGATGGGCATCGCCAGCGTGCCGCCGGCGCCGGCGCGGTTGTCGGTCACGATGGGCTGACCCAGCGACTGCGATGCGAGCTCGGCCAGCAGGCGCAGCGAGATGTCGGTCGCGCCGCCGGCCGGCCACGGTACCCACATCGTGATCGGACGCGACGGAAACGGCTCCTGGCTTCTCGCGGAACTCAAGCCGCTCGCGCCCAGCGCCAGCGCGCCGACACCGGCCAGCCAACGGCGCCGCGCCAGGATCACGCGCCACCTCCGCCGCGCTTGGTCAGCCCGCCGAAGCCGCGCTGCGGGTCGTAACCCCAGCACGCCACGACGAAGAACACGACCAGGCAGCCGATCACGACATAGGGCGCGACGCCCGGGTCCTTGCCGTACAGCGCGAAGCGCACCCATTCGATCGCCTGCGTGAACGGGTTGAACCGGGCCAGCTGGTAGACCCAGTCGGCGCCCGATTCCTGCAGCTTCCACAGCGGGTAGAGCGCGGTCGACAGGAAGTACATCGGGAAGATCACGAAGTTCATCGTGCCGGCGAAGTTCTCGAGCTGCCTGATGTAGACCGACAGCAGCAGGCCCAGCGCGCCCAGCATCAGCGCGCCGCCGACCAGCGCGACCAGCGCATGCAGCGCGGCCAGCGAGAACAGCGGCAGCTCGGTGCCGATCAGCGCGGCGACGACCACGAACGCGAGCGCCTGCAGCACCGAGAGCAGCGCCGTCGCGCACAGCTTCGCGAACAGCAGCCACGGGCGCGGCAGCGGCGCGGTCAGCAGCAGCCGCATCAGCCCCATCTCGCGGTCGTAGACCATCGCGAGCGACGACTGCATGCCGTTGAACAGCAGCACCATGCCGACCAGCCCGGGCACGATGTAGACGTCGTACGGGATGTAGGTGTCGTAGGG
>DATEFR010000521.1:0-2427 GCA_035280545.1 Burkholderiaceae bacterium
TTCAACGAGAAGAAGGCCGTCGATTCGGTCAAGGGACTGAAGCAAAAGGCCGCCGATCTGCTCGGCGCCCTGCCGCAGCGGCCGCCGGGCTTCTGCGTCGGCTGCCCGGAGCGGCCGGTGTTCGCGGCGCTGAAGCTCGCCCAACAAGACGTCGGGCCGGTGCACGTCGCGGCCGACATCGGCTGCCACGCGTTCGCGACCTTCGAGCCGTTCTCGTCGGGCCATTCGATCCTCGGCTACGGGATGAGCCTCGCGAGCAGCGCCGGCGTCGCGCCGCTGATGCGACGCCGGGTGCTCTCGGTGATGGGCGACGGCGGCTTCTGGCACAACGGCCTGCTCAGCGGCGTGCAGTCGGCGCTGTTCAACGGCGACGATTCGGTGCTGCTGATCATGAAGAACGGCTACACCTCGGCGACCGGCACGCAGGACATCCTGTCGACGCCCGACGATGCCGCCAAGGCCGGCGCGCTCGACAAAGAGCGCAGCCTGGTCGACCGCAACACGACGATCGAATCCACGTTGACCGGCATGGGCGTGCGCTGGCTGCGCACCGTGCACACCTATCGCGTCGCGCAGATGCGGCAGACGCTGGAGGATGCGTTCACGACCTCGTATGCCGGGCTCAAGGTGATCATTGCCGAGGGCGAGTGCCAACTCGAGCGGCAGCGCCGCATCCGGCCGTGGATCGCGGCGCTGCTGCAGCGCGGCGAGCGTGTCGCGCGCGTCCGGTACGGCGTCGACGAGGATGTCTGCACCGGCGACCACGCGTGCATCCGCCTGTCCGGCTGCCCGACGCTGACGCTGAAGGACAACCCGGACCCCTTGAAGCAGGACCCGGTCGCGACCGTGATCGACGGCTGCGTCGGCTGCGGCCTGTGCGGCGAGAACGCGCACGCGGCGACCTTGTGCCCCTCGTTCTACCGCGCCGAGGTGGTGACGAACCCGACGCTGCTGGAGCGCGTCGTCGAGGCGTGGCGGGCGCCGTGGCGGCGCTGGCTGCAGCTCGCGTGAAGGATGGCCTGGTGAGCCACGATCGTCCGCTGGCCATCCTGATCTGCGCGCTCGGCGGCGAAGGCGGCGGCGTGCTGGCCGAATGGCTGGTCGAGACGGCGATCACGGCCGGCCACAGCGTGCAGAGCACCTCGATCCCCGGCGTCGCACAGCGCACCGGCGCGACGACCTACTACGTCGAGGTCTTTCCGCAGCCTGATGCCGTGCTGGAAGGGCGCCGCCCGGTGTTCAGCCTGACGCCGGTGCCGGGCGCACTGGACCTGCTCGCCTCCTCGGAGCTGCTCGAGACCGCACGCCAGGTGGCCGCCGGCTTTGCGAGCCGCGAGCGCACGCAGGTGATCACGTCGACCGCGCGCGCGCTGACCACGGCCGAGAAGATGGTGCCGGGCGACGGCCGCGCGGACCGCGACGCGCTGCTGCAGCTGGTGCGCACGCACAGCACGAGCCTGCACGGCGTGGACATGACCGCGATCGCGCAGCGCAGCGGCACCGTGATCAGCGCGGTGCTGTTCGGCGCGATCGCGGCGAGCGGCGTGCTGCCGTTTCCGGTCGAGGCGTACTGGCGCACGATACGAGGCAGCGGCAAGGGCGTCGAAGCCAGCCTGCGCGGGTTCGACGCGGCGTACGAGGCGGTGCTGCGCTCGCGCGGCATGCCGGCGACTCGCGATGCCGGAGCCGGCATCGCAGCCTCCGCGGCGTCTGGCATCGGAGCCGATGCCGACGCGCGCAGCGCGCTCGATCACGCGGCGGCCGCCGCATGGAAAGCCGACTTCCCGGTCGAGACGCACGCCGTGCTCGCGCTCGGCTGCGCCCGCGTGCGCGAGTACCAGGACGCGAGGTATGCGCAGCTCTACCTGGCCCGCGTCGCCCGCGCGCTGGCGGCCGAGCGCGCCGGCGATCCGACCGGCGCCCATGGCTACGCGACAACCCGCGAGACCGCGCGCCACCTCGCGCTGTGGATGGCGTTCGACGACATCGTGCGGGTCGCCGAGCTGAAATGCCGCGCCGCTCGATTCGAACGTGTGCGCGGCGAAGTGCGGGCGGGCGCCGGCGAGCTGCTGCGTGTGCACGACCACTTCAAGCCCGGTGTCCCCGAGTTCGCCGCGCTGTTGCCGGCGGGCGCGGCCGCCGTTCTGCTGCGCTGGGAGCAGCGCCGGATCGCGCGCGGCCGCGCGCCGTTCGCGTGGGCCCTCCAACTGCCCAGCCACACGGTCATCGGGATGCTGGCGCTGCGCGGCCTGGCGGCGCTGAAAGGGCTGCGCCGCCGCGGCAGCCGCTACGCGACCGAGCAGGCGCTGATCGAACGCTGGCTGGCGGCGGTCGAACGCGGCGCGCGCGAAGACGCGGCACTCGGCCGCGAGCTCGCCGAATGCGGCCGGCTGATCAAGGGCTACGGCGCGACCCGCGAACGCGGCC
>DATEFR010000522.1:0-2365 GCA_035280545.1 Burkholderiaceae bacterium
CCATGAACGACTACTGGATAGCGCCGTCGATACTCGCAGCCGACTTCGCCCGTTTGGGAGACGAAGTCGATGCCGTGGTTGCCGCGGGTGCGGACCTGATCCACTTCGACGTGATGGACAACCACTACGTGCCGAACCTGACCTTCGGGCCCATGATCTGCGAGGCGTTGCGCCCGCACGCGGTGGATGCGAAGGGCGCGAAGGTGACGATCGACGTGCACCTGATGGTGCAGCCGGTCGATGCACTCGCGCAGGCGTTTGCGAAGGCCGGGGCCGACCGCATCAGCTTCCACCCCGAAGCGAGCCTGCACGTGGACCGCACGATCGAGCTGATACGCGCCGAGGGCGCGAGCCCGGGGCTGGTGTTCAACCCGGCCGCGTCGCTGGATGTGCTGGAGTGGACACTGGAGAAGATCGACCTCGTGCTCGTGATGAGCGTGAACCCGGGCTTCGGCGGGCAGAGTTTCATCCCCGGCGCGCTGAAGAAGATAGCGCGCATCCGCAAGATGCTCGATCAGCACCGGCGCGAGACCGGGCACGAGATCCGTCTCGAGGTCGACGGCGGCATCAAGGTCGACAACATCCGCGCCGCGGCCGATGCCGGCGCCGACACCTTCGTGGCCGGCAGCGCGATCTTTGGCCAGCGCGACTACAAGGCGGTGATCGACGCGATGCGCGCGCAGCTCGCGCGCTAGCGCCGGCGCGGCGCATACTCGGGCTTCCATGTCCTCGACCCACGCGCACGATCACGCCCATCACCATGGGAATGACCACGGCCATGACCACGACCAGCATGGGCATGGTCATGGGCACGATCACCACGGTCATGGCCATGACCACAGCCACGCTCCCGAGAACTTCGACCGCGCCTTCGCGATCGGCATCTCGGTGAACATCGCGTTCGTCGCGATTGAGGCGTTCTACGGCTGGCGCGTCAACTCGCTGGCGCTGCTGGCCGATGCCGGCCACAACCTGGGCGATGTCGCCGGCCTGGTGCTCGCCTGGGGCGGGGCGCTTGCCGGCAAGCTGCGCCCCGACCATCGCTACACCTATGGCTGGAAGCGCGCGTCCATCGTCGCCGCGTTCGTCAACGCGGTGCTGCTGCTGGTCGCGATGGGCTCGCTTGCGTGGGAGGCGGTGGGCCGGCTGAGTTCGCCGCCGCCGACCCAGGGCCTCACCGTGATGGCGGTGGCGGGCATCGGCATCTTCGTCAACCTCGGCACTGCGCTGCTCTTCATGCGCGGCCGCGACGGCGACCTGAACATCCAGGGTGCCTATCTGCACATGGCGAGCGACGCCCTGGTCTCGCTCGGCGTCGTGGTGGCGGCGGGACTGTCGCTTTGGTTCGGCTGGCGCTGGCTCGACCCGGTCGCGAGCCTGGTGATCGCGCTGGTGATCGTCGTCGGCACCTGGGGGCTGTTCCGCCGCTCGCTGCGGCTGATGTTCGACGGCGTGCCCGAGCACATCGACCTGGCCGCGGTGCGCCGCGAGCTCGAATCGCTGCCCGGCGTGCAGCGGGTGCACGATCTGCACGTCTGGGCGACCGGCACGACCGACACGGTGCTGACCGCGCACCTCGTGATGCCGCAGGGCCACCCCGACGACGCATTCTTCGAGGACGCGACCTGCCGGCTGCGCGACCGCTTTCGCATCGGTCACGTCACGCTGCAGACGATACGCTCGCCGTTCATGACGCTGTGCGAGGGTGCCGACCCCGCCGCGGCGGCCGCGGACTTGAAGCACGCGCACGAGCACTGATCTGTTGCGCGGGACCGTGACGGCAAAGGCCTGGCCACGATGAAATTCAAGGACTACTACGCGACCCTGGGCGTCGCGCGCGAGGCGAGCCAGGACGAGATCAAGCAGGCCTACCGCAAGCTCGCGCGCAAGTACCACCCCGATGTCAGCAAGGAGCGCGACGCCGAGGAACGCTTCAAGGAAGTCGGCGAAGCGCACGAGGTGTTGCGGGATCCCGAGAAGCGTGCCGCGTACGACCAGGCCGGCCGCCAGTGGGAACGCCAGCGCGCGAGCGGTCGTCAGGACTTCGAGCCGCCGCCGGATTGGGACGCCGGCTTCGAGTTTCGCGGGCGCGGCGACGAAGGCGGCACGTTCCGCGCCGAGGACCTGTTCGGCGCCGGCGAGTACAGCGATTTCTTCGAGGCCCTGTTCGGCCGCATGCGCAGCGGCGCCGGGGCGGCGCCCGACGCGAGCCGGTCGTCGTCGCCTCTGCACGCGCGCGGCCAGGACCATCACGCGAAGGTGATGATCGAGCTCGAAGATGCGTACCGCGGCGCGCAGCGCAGCCTGGCCTTGCGCATGCCGGCCCTGGACGAGCGCGGCCGCGTCGTGACGAACGAGCGCACGC
>DATEFR010000523.1:0-3485 GCA_035280545.1 Burkholderiaceae bacterium
CGTAGTCCGAGAAGGTCAGGAAGGTGCCGCCGAAGGGGCGCAAGCCGCCGTGCAGCATCACGCCGTTCATGATCGCGGCCATGCCGAACTCGCGCACGCCGTAGTGCACGTGGTTGCCGGTGGCCGTGCCCTTCAACGGCCGATGGCCCTTCCAGTCGGTGAGGTTGGAGCCGGTCAGGTCGGCCGAGCCGGCCAGCAGCTCGGGCGTGGCGGGGCCGATTTCCTGCAGCACGTCCTGTGAGGCCTTGCGCGTCGCGACGCGGGCGCGGGCGCGCTCGGCGTTGGCGCACGCGGTGGTCAGTGCGGCTTCGGTCTCGGGCGTCAACGGCGCCGCGTCACGCGTGCGGCGCAACAGCTCGCGTGCGAGGTCGGGGTACGCCTGCACATACGCGACGAAGCGCTCGCGCCACGCGGCGTGCCGTGCCGCACCGCGGTCCAGCGCCGACCAGGCCTGCGCGACCGCCTCGGGGATCTCGAACGGCGCGGCGGTCCAGCCCAGCGCCTCGCGCGTTGCCGCAACCTCGGCCGCGCCCAGCGCTTCGCCGTGCGCCTTCGCGGTGCCGGCGCGGTTCGGCGAGCCCTGCCCGATGCGCGTGCGGCAGCAGATCAGCACCGGCTTGTCGGCGCGATGCGCCGCCGCGATCGCGGCATCGAGCGCCGCGAAGTCATGGCCGTCGACCGCCCGGATCACCGACCAGCCGTAGGCCTCGAAGCGCGTCGCCGTGTCGTCGCCGAACCAGCCGCGCACGTCGCCGTCGATCGAGATCCCGTTGTCGTCGTAGAACGCGATCAGCTTGCGCAAGCCCCAGGTGCCGGCGAGCGAGCAGGCCTCGTGGCTGATGCCCTCCATCAAGCAGCCGTCGCCCAGGAAGACATAGGTGCGATGGTCGATCACGGCATGCCCGGGGCGGTTGAACTCGTCGGCCAGCAGCTTCTCGGCCAGCGCCATGCCGACGGCATTCGCGATGCCCTGCCCCAGCGGCCCGGTCGTGGTCTCGACGCCCGGCGTGACGCCGACCTCGGGGTGGCCCGGCGTGCGCGAGTGCAGTTGCCGGAAGCGCTTCAGCTCGGTCATCGGCAACGCATAGCCGCTCAGGTGCAGCAGCGCATACAGCAGCATCGAACCGTGGCCATTGGAGACGACGAAGCGGTCGCGGTCTATCCAGTGCGGGTCGGCGGGATCGTGCTTCAAATGATGGCGCCACAGCGCCTCGGCGATGTCGGCCATGCCCATCGGCATGCCGGGATGGCCGGAGTTCGCGGCCTGCACGGCGTCCATCGCCAGCGCGCGCAGCGCGTTCGCGCAGGTCGCGCGCACGGCGTCCGGGCCGATGCGCGACAGCGGGTCTAGGGTCGTGGTGTTCATCGCGGCGCCCTGTTCAGTGAGAGAGGAGTTTGCGGCGCCGCTCGACGAGGCGCATGATCATCGGCGTGAAGATCAGCTGCATCGCCAGCTCCATCTTCCCGCCGGGCACCACCAGCGTGTTGGCACGCGACATGAACGAGTCGTGCAGCATGCTCAGCAGGTACGGCATGTCGATGCCTTTCGGGTCCGCGAAGCGGATCACCGCGAGGCTCTCGTCGGGCGTCGGGATCGTGCGGGCGATGAACGGGTTCGACGTGTCCACGACCGGCACGCGCTGGAAGTTGATGTGGGTGCGCGTGAACTGCGGGCAGATGTAGTGCACGTACTCGTGCATGCGGCGCAGGATCACGTCGGTCACGGCCTCGGTCGAGTAGCCGCGGGTGCTCTTGTCGCGGTGGATCTTCTGGATCCACTCCAGGTTGATCACCGGCACGACGCCGATCAGCAGGTCGGCCAGGCGCGCCACGTCGACCTTGTCGGTCGTGACGCCGCCGTGCAGGCCCTCGTAGAACAGCAGTTCGCTCGCCGGCAGCGGCGCCCACGGCGTGAAGGTGCCGGGGGGCTGCTTGAACGGCGCGGCCTCTTCGTCGTTGTGCAGGTACTTGCGGCTGCTGCCGGTGCCGCTCTCGGCATAGCTCGCGAACAGCTGTTCCAGCTCCTCGAACAGGTTCGCGTCCTCGCCGAAGTGGCTGAAGTGCGGCCTGTTCTGCTGCTCGGCCTCGGCCATCGCCGTCTTCATCGAGGCGCGGTCGTAGCGGTGGAAGCTGTCGCCTTCGACGATGGCGGCGACCACGCCTTCGCGACGGAAGATGTTCTCGAAGGTTCGCGTCACCGAGGTGGTGCCGGCACCGGACGAGCCGGTGATCGCGATGATGGGGTGTTTGGCGGACATGACGGGGTCTCGCTAGGAGTTTTGGCTGAAGGTTTTTGAGTTCGGATCAGGCCGTCACCGCGAACAGGCCACGCCGGCCGAACAGCGGCGAGTCGAAGCTCTCTAGCGGTTCGTCGCGGTGGTACTCCTCGATTCGGAACACCTCCTGCTTCGACCCGAAGACGAAGCCCACACGCTGATGCAGCGCCTCCGGCGGCACCTCCATCAGGCGCTCGCGCCCGGTGCTGGCCGCCCCGCCGGCCTGCTCGATCAGCATCGAGATCGGGTTCGCCTCGTACAGCAGCCGCAAGCGGCCGGCCCGCGCCGGCTCCTTGCGATCGCGCGGGTACAGGAACACGCCGCCGCGCATCAGGATGCGGTGCGTCTCGGCGACCAGCGAGGCGATCCAGCGCATGTTGAAGTCGGCGTCGCGCGGCCCGGTCTGGCCGGCCAGGCATTCGTCGACATAACGCTTCACGGCCGGCTCCCAGAAGCGGCTGTTCGACGCGTTGATCGCGAACTCGCAGGTGGTCTCGGGGATGCGCAGGTCCGGATGGCTGAGCACCCATTCGCCCAGCATCGGGTCCAGCGTGAAGGCGTGCGTGCCGCGGCCCAGCGTCAGCACCAGCATCGTCGATGGGCCGTAGATCGCGTAGCCGGCGCCGACCTGCTCGGTACCGGGCTGCAGGAAGTCCTCGGGCTGCGGATCCTCACCGGGTGTCACGGCGCGCAGGATCGAGAAGATGCTGCCCACCGCGACATTCACATCGATGTTCGACGAGCCGTCCAGCGGATCGAACAGCAGCAGGTACTTGCCGCGCGCGTGCTGCGGCGGCAGCACATAGGGAACGTCCATCTCCTCCGACGCCATGCCGGCGAGGTGCCCGCCCCACTCGGTGGCGCGGACGAACAGCGCGTTGCTCAGCACGTCCATCGCCTTCTGCTCTTCACCCTGGACGTTGATGGCGCCCGCGGCGCCGCGCTCGTCGCCGAGCGCATAGGCCAGTGCGCCGAAGGCGACCTTGCGCGCGATCGCCTTGCAGGCCAGCGAGATGTCGGTGACCAGCGCATTCAGTTCGCCGGTGGCGCCGGGGTGGCGGCGACGTTCCTCGATCAGGAACTGGGTCAGCGTGGGCTTTCCTCCGGTGGGCATGGTGGATCTCCTGCAGTTGGTGTTCGATTCAGCATTCGCTCGAGGCGCCGACCGGCATCGCCAGCCGCCGCAGCAGGTCGTGCGGGAGCGCGAGC
>DATEFR010000524.1:0-11611 GCA_035280545.1 Burkholderiaceae bacterium
CTGCGCTCGATGCTAGACCCGCACCGCATCCTGAACCGCGGACGGATTGTTTGACCACGGCGCCCTGATTGCGTGGAACCCGACAAGCGGTCATCATCTGGAGCGCCTGACCCGTGGTTTGCCGCGAGCGCTCCCATAGCATCAACGGGCCCAGCTAGGCAGGCTTTCGATGAACGGCATGGCGTCGATCCAGCGAGTTTGTGTCCTTTGGGCAGCGGCCTTCTTGCTCGGCTGCTGGCAAGTCGCGGCCGACGCACAGGTCCAGAAATCCGTGTCGCTCTCCGAGGCGCGCGCCGTCACCGACGCCGCGACCCGTGTCTCGGACGTGTGGGAAGGCCCGAAGAGCGGGCCGCGCGCTCAGACAGGGAAGGCGATCAGCCTTGTCGTCGACGATCTGCGCAACGGCGGGATTCTGGGCGTGGCGCAGGGCATACGCGAAGCGGCTCGAGAGATCGGTTGGAGCGTCAAGCTCTTCGATGCCGGCGGCACGCCGACGGGCCTGCGCGATGCGTTCGCCGACGCGCTGGCCGCACGACAGGACGGGCTCATCCTCGTCGGATCCGACGCGTCGGACAACCGGGATTCGCTGGCCTTGTTCGCGGCACGCGGCATGCCCATCGTCGGCTGGCACGTGGGCCCCAAGCCCGGCCCGATTCCCGGCACCTCGGTTGCGATGAACGTGACCACCGAACCTGCCGACGTCGCCCGGGTGACCGCGCTTTCGGCCATTGCGGACTCGAACGGCAAAGCCGGTGTCGTGATCTTCACCGACTCGAGGTTCGGGATCGCGTTGGCCAAGTCGGGCATGATGGCGGCACTCGTTCGCGCCTGTTCCGGCTGCGAATTGCTGGAGGTCCGGGACGTTCCGATTTCCGAAAGCGCCGTCCGCATGCCCATCGTCACCAAGGAACTGCTGGCGAAGTACGGATCGCGCTGGACGCACGCGCTGGCGATCAACGACATCTATTTCGACTATGCCGTTCCGGCGCTCACCGTGGCCGGGATCCCGTCCGGTCGCTTGAGCCTGGTCTCCGCAGGGGACGGTAGTGCGCCGGCGTTCCTCCGGATTCGGGCCCGCTCGTACCAGACCGGCACCGTGGCCGAACCGCTCAATCTGCAGGGATGGCAGGCGGTCGACGAATTGAATCGTCTCTTTGCCGGCCAGCCGACATCGAAGTTCATCGCCCCGGTGCATCTGGTGACGAGCGAGAACATCGAGCCCGATGTCGGACCGGCCTGGGTCTACGACCCGGCCAACGGCTACCGCGAGGCCTACCGTCGCATCTGGCGCGGCAGGTAGACGCGGATCACGCCCCGCGCAACGTGAGTCGGCGAGAAGACCTCTGGTTGCGTCGTGCCGTGCCGCGTTCGCTGCGAGCGCAGATCACCATCGTGCTGGTGGCTCTCGAGCTGCTGATCCTGGCGGGCGCAGCGACCGCGGCCTACACCTTGCAGGCCTCGAGCATGGCGACACACCAGTTGGCCAGCGAGCGATTGACGCGAATGCACGACGCCCAGGACCTGGTCCAGGACGCGATGCAGATCCAATTCCTGGCCTCCAGTCTGCTGGCGGCGGTGTCGACGGAGTCCTTGCAGCAGACCTACGCTCAGGTGCTGCAACGACTGGAGACGATCGACCGCCTCACGATGCGCCTGGCGGTCAACGACGACATCTCGGTGCTCGACCTGCACCAGGCGAGCCAGCTCTTTCGCAACACCGCGAACATCATCGCGCAACTGCGCAGCGCCGCGCTGCAACGCGATTCGCACGATGCCGGGTCGCAGATCGAGAGCGAGGCCGTCAGCCGCGCACAGACCGAGCTGCAACGCCAGGCGTCGGCGATCGTGGCCTCGGCGCGGCAGCAATCCGAGCACTTCTCGGAGGCGTACCGGCAGGCGATGCAGCGCCAAGTCGAAACGACGCGCCGCCACGAGATCTGGGTCCTGAGCCTCGCGGCGGTCAGCCTCGTGTTCGGGTGGCTGATCGGCGGCGTGCTGCTCGGCCGCAAGGTCCTCGACCGCCTCGAACAGGTCAGCCGGCATCTGCGCGACGGCGAGCTGCTGTCGGCCCGCTCGAACGTGCCGGTCACGGGGCACGACGAGATCGCCGACATGGCCCGCTCGGTCGAGCGGTTTCTCGCCGATCGCCGGCAGCTCGTGCAGACGCGCAACGCGCTGCAGGCCATCGTCGAGCACTCGCCCGCGATCGTGTTCGTGAAGGACCTGGAAGGGCGCTACCTGAGCCACTCGCCGCGGCTGGCCGAGCTGCTGGGCCACCCCGGGGAATCGCTGGTCGGTCGTGTCGACGGCGAGCTGGCCGGCGCGGAGACGGCCGCCGCGATCGTCGAACAGGACCAGCGCGTCGCGCGCGAAGGCTGCGTGCTGCGCCAGGAATTCACGCGGCCCACGGCCGACGGGCTGCGGACCTTCCTGGTCCACAGGTTCCCGCTGCATGACGCCCACAAGGAGATCTACGCGGTCGGCGGCATCTCGATCGACATCACCGAGCTCAAGAGCGCGCAGCAGCTGGCCGAGGCTGCGACGCAGGCCAAGAGCGACTTCCTCGCGAACATGAGCCACGAGATCCGCACGCCGATGAACGCGATCATCGGCATGTCACGGCTGGCGCTGGAGACCGGGCTGAACGTACAGCAGAAGAACTACATCGACAAGGTGCACCGTTCGGCCGAGCTGCTGCTCGGCATCCTCAACGACATCCTCGACTTCTCGAAGATCGAAGCGGGCAAGCTCAGCGTTGAGAGCGTGACCTTCGAGCTCGGCGAGGTGACGGATCATTTCTCGAACCTGGTCGGCATCAAGGCCGAGGAAAAAGGCCTCGAGTTGCTGCTCGACGAGCCGGCGAACCTGCCGCATGCGTTGGTCGGCGATCCGCTGCGCCTCGGCCAGGTGCTGGTGAACCTCGGCAACAACGCCGTGAAGTTCACCGAGAGCGGCGAAGTCGTGCTCGCCGTCAGCGTGCTGGAGCGCGGCGTGGCCGACGTGCAGCTGCGGTTCGCCGTGCGCGACACCGGACCCGGCCTGAGCGCCGAACAACAGCGGCGCCTGTTCCAGCCGTTCACGCAGGCCGATGCCTCGACGAGCCGGCGTTATGGCGGCAGTGGCCTGGGGCTGGCCATCAGCCGTCACCTGGTCGCGCTGATGGGCGGCCAGATGGGCGTGAACAGCACGCCGGGCCGGGGCAGCGAGTTCTTCTTCACCGTGCGGCTGGGCGTGCGGCCCGCATCGCAGGACTCGACGCCGCGCAAGCCCGACCCGCTGCGCGGGACGCGCATCCTGATCGTCGACGACAACGCCAGTGCGCGCGACATTCTCGTCGCGATGGCGCGTTCGATCGGCCTGGAGGCAGACGCGGCTGCGGATGGCGAGCAGGCCGTCCGCAAGGCGGCCGAGGCCGGCACGACCGATCATCCCTATGACCTGGTGCTGCTCGACTGGAAGATGCCGCGCATGGACGGCGTGGACTGCGCGCAGCAAATCCTGCGCACCGCGCACGGCGATCCTCCGCCGACGCTGCTGATGGTCACGGCCTTCAGCCGCGACGCCGCGATGCAGCGCCTGGCCGCGACCGGGGTCGACATCGCGGCCGTGCTGACCAAGCCGGTCAGTCCGTCGGCGCTGCTCGACGCCTGCTACGCCGCGCTCGGCCAGGGGATAGTCCCGGACTCTCGCGTCGTGCAGCGCGAGGAGTCGCTGCATCGACACCGCGCCCATGTCAACGGCGCCCACATCCTGCTCGTCGAGGACAACGCCTTCAACCAGGAGCTCGCGGTCGACCTGCTGCGTGCCGCGGGCGTCGTCGTGACGGTGGCCGACAACGGTCAGCAGGCCCTCGACCTGCTGGCGCAGCAGCGCTTCGACGGCGTGCTGATGGATTGCCAGATGCCGGTCCTGGACGGCTACGCCACGACACGTGCGCTTCGGCAGCGCCCGGGGCTGGCTCACTTGCCGGTGATCGCGATGACCGCCAACGCGATGGTCGGGGATCGAGAGAAGGCTCTGGCCGCGGGAATGAACGACCACGTCCCCAAGCCTGTCGTCGTCGACGAGCTCTTCTCGGTCATCGCGCGCTGGGTGCACCCGGCCATGCCGGCGCCCGGTCCCGGCCGGGCGGCCCGCGCCGCTCCTGCCGAAGCCCCGGCACCCACCTGGTCCCTGCCCGGCGTCGACGCCTCGATCGGGCTCGCGCATACGAAGGGCGACACACGGCTCTATCGCCGCCTGCTCGACATCTTCTTCCACGGCGAGCGCGACTTCGTCGCCCACTTCGGCAGCGCATGCGCATCGGGCGACATCGCGGCCGCGACTCGGCTCGCGCACGACCTCAAGAGCCTGGCTGCCACGATAGGCGCGCAGGCCGTGCAGCAGGCCGGTGCCGCGCTCGAACAGGCTTGCAAGGAACAGCCGGGCGACGAGGCGGCCCTTCAGGCCTTGCTCGATGCCGCCGCGAAACAGCTCGCGATCGTCCTCGAGGGGTTGCGTGCGTTGGAGGAAGAAGCCGCGCCGGATTCAGCCCAGCGTCCGATTCGGCGCGATGCAGCCGCGTGATCAGGTGTTGGGGCTGCTCCGCGGAGTCGCCGCCGGATCCATCCAGAAGGCCCCCCACAGGTGTCCGTCGGGGTCGGCGAGGTCGCGGGCGTACATGAAGCCCAGGTCCTGCACCGGATTCACATCGGCCTGCCCGCCGTGGGCCGCCGCGGCGCGATTCATCGAGTCGACGGCGTCGCGGCTGTCCATGGCCAGCGAGAGCATCACCGCGCTGGTCCCGGCAGGCGGGAGCGGCCGCTCCGTGAACGTGCGCCACTTGGCGTGCGTGAGCAGCATCGCGTAGATCGATTCGCTCCACACCATGCAGGCCGAAGCGTTGTCGCTGAACTGCGGGTTTTGCTGGAATCCCAGCGCCTTGTAGAAGGCGATCGAGCGTTGAAGGTCGGTGACTGGGAGACTGACGAAAATCATCTTGGTCATGGGAACTCCTTGGGTTGTGCGAAAGCGGCGTCCTGAGTAGCGGGACGCTCCAACACCACGACGAACGACAAGCGCCTGAATCGACAACCGGAGTCGTCGAGAATGGTATCCAGGCAACCATGACCTGGAGACCACCGATGTTCAAGAGAGCCATCGCCGGCACCGCCGTCTTCCTCCTTCTGACCGGGACGGCGCACGCGCAGCTGTCGGAGACGGAGCAGCGCATCGTCGCGGCCGTCAAGCAGCGCACGCCAGCGGCGTTGGAGCTGCTCGAGAAATCGGTGCGCATCAACAGCGGCACCCTCAACCCCGAAGGCGTGCGCGCCGTGGGCGAGATCTATCGGGCCGAACTGGATGCCCTGGGCTTCAAGACGCGCTGGATCGACATGCCGCCGGCCATGAAGCGTGCCGGCCACCTCGCCGCGACACACGAGGGCGGCCAGGGCAAGCGCGTGCTGCTGCTCGGCCATCTGGACACGGTCTTCGAGAAAGGCAGCGCCGTGCCGTTGTGGGAGCGCCAGGGCGATCGTGTGCGCGGCCAGGGCGTGAACGACATGAAGGGCGGCGACGTCATCATGATCGAGGCGCTGCGCGCGCTGAAGAGCGTGGGCGTGCTGGACGGCGCCAACGTGGAAATCCTGTTCACGGGCGACGAGGAGCGCACCGGCAATCCGCTGCAGACGGCGCGTGCCGAGATGGTGAGCATGGGCAAGCGCGCCGACTACGCCCTGTCGTTCGAGGGCAGCAACAAGCACGACGGCGTGGACACCGCCAGCATCGCGCGCCGCTCGGCAGGCGGCTGGGTGCTGCACGTCAAGGGCAAGCCGGCACATTCGATGGGCGTGTTCTCGGCGCAATCGGGTTACGGCGCGATCTACGAGACGGCGCGCATCCTCAACGCGTTTCGCGAGCAGGCGATCGAGCCCAGCCTCACGTTCAACCCAGGCCTGGTCTTCGGCGGCACCAATGTCTCGTATGCCGAGGACACGGCGACGGCGAGCGCCTTCGGCAAGTCCAACGTGATCGCGCGCGACGCGGAGGTTCTGGGGGACCTGCGCTACCTCTCGCCCGAGCAGGGCGAACGCGCGCGTCAGAAGATGCAGGCCATCGTCTCGACAGGCAACCTGCCGGGCACCTCGGCGACGATCAGCTTCACCGAGAGCTATCCGCCGATGCCGCCGACCGAGCCGGGGCGCAAACTGGCGGAGCTCTACTCGAAGGCCAGCTTGGACGCAGGCCTGGGCCGCATCGACATCCTCGATCCCTCGCTGCGCGGCGCGGGCGACGTGCAGTTCGTCGCGCCCTACACCGTGGGGATCGACGGCCTCGGCGCCCAGGGGCGTGGTGCGCACACGGACGACGAGGACCTGGAGATTGCCTCCATCGAGCGGGGCGCCATCCGTGCCGCCCTGCTCGTCTACCGGCTCACGCAATCGGCGCCGCGATGACAGGGTGAGCCGGACGTAGAGCATGAGCGCCACCTCTTCCCTGGCAGTGCCCGGCAGCGTCATCCGCGGACGCGGCGGCGTTGCGTTCATCTTTGCGGCCGTGGCGTGCTTCGGAGCGCTGGACACATCGTCAAAGATCGCGGCTTCCGCGGTGCCGGTCGTCATGGCGGTCTGGGTGCGGTACTTGACCCAGGCCGTGGTCACCGGGGTGGTCCTGTGGCCGCGACAGCGGTCGGCCCTCTTCCGCACGGGAAAGCCCGGGCTGCAGTTCCTGAGGGCGGTCCTGCTGGTGGCGAGCAATGCGCTGGCGTTCCTGAGCCTAGCTCACATGCACGTCGGCGAGTTCACCGCGATCGTGATGCTGACGCCGCTGTTGCTGACCGTGGTGGCCGCGCTGGCGTTGCGCGAACGGGTGTCATGGCGACGCTGGGCCTGTGTCGGCGGTGGTTTTGCGGGCACCCTGCTGGTGATGCGTCCCGGCCAAGGCATCTTCCAACTCGTGTTGCTGCTGCCGCTCTTCCTCGTCGTCGTCAGCACGGCGTTCCAGTTGCTCACCAGTGCGTTGGCGAAGGTCGATTCGCCGGGGACGATCCACTTCTATTCCGGACTGGGTGGCCTGGCGTTGACGACGGTCGCGCTTCCCTTCGCGTGGCGGGCACAGCCTGTCGAGATGTGGATGGTGATGGGCCTGATGGGGGTTCTGGGGACGCTGGGACACTTCTTCCTGATCGTCGCCTACACCCGCGCGCCGGTGGCCACGCTCACGCCCTATCTCTACCTTCAGATCCCGTTCGCCGCGCTCGGCGGCTGGCTGGTCTTCAAGCATGTGCCCGATGCATGGTCCCTCTGGGGCATCGGAACGATCTTCGCCTGCGGCGTCTTCGGCACCTGGCTGACGGGGCGGGAACTTCTCTACGCCAACCAGGACGAGGCGCAATCGAGCGTGGAGGCGATCGCCGGAGCCGACGTGCGCTAGGGCCTGTTAACGCTATGGGAGGGCTCGCGCCCATAGCGTTAACAGGCCCTAGAGGTCCCGAAGCAAAAGGCCGGCGTCGGCAACGCGTGCCAACGCCGGCCACCTGCGACGCTCAGATCAGAGCGCTGCGTCCTTGAGCTTCTTCAGCGCGCGCGTCTTGATCTTGACGGTCGCCGGCTTCGCAGCGAACACGCGCTCCACCTTCGTGAACGGGTCGATCCCGGTGCGCTTCTTCTTCGCCGGCACGTTGATGACGTTCACCTTCAGCAGGCCCGGCAGCGTGAAGGAGCCCAGCCCCTTCTTGTGCACCGATGCGAGCATCGTGGCTTCCAGCGACGCGATGACGGCCTTCACCGCCTTGGCTTCGACAGCGGATGTTTCCGCCAGGTGGGCGATCAGGCTCGTCCGGTTGAACGCACTCTTGATGGGCTTCAGGTCGGTCACGACCTTCGCGGGCGCCGCGGCCTTGACGGCCTTCTTCGCAGGAGCGGTCTTTGCCGCCTTCGTCACGGGCGCCGCCTTCTTGGCCGGGGCCTTGGTCGTCGTCTTCTTTGCAGTTGCCATGGGATCCAGTATTCCTCAGATGTAGAAATGCCCGCAGCGTGCGGGCCGGCGCATTTTAGGTGCACGGCTCGTGGTCGATTCGCGCCGCTGCGGCCAACCCTGAGGTGCGCACGAAAAATTAGCGCACCCCCCACGAAAAGAGATGCTTTCTATGCAGCACTGCGCTGCGTAGGATGAGTTCACAGCCTGTCCACGAAGGCACTTGCCGCCCCAGGAGCACTTCCATGGTCACCTCTTCCCATCTCAATCGCCGACAACTGCTGCAAGCCTCCGCGGCGGCGGCCAGCGGTCTCGGCTTCGGCAGCCTGCTCTGCGTGGACGCGCGAGCGCAGGGCAAGGCCCCGATCAAGATGCAGCTCGGCTGGATCGCGGGCGGCAACCAGATCGGCGAAGTCGTCGCGAAGCGGCTGGGCTACTACGAGCAGGAGGGCATCGACTTCAGCATCGCGCCGGGCGGCCCCAACGTCGACGGCGTGGCGGTCGTCGCCTCGGGCCGCCAGGATGTCGGGCAGGTGTCGTCCAGCCCGTCGATCATGCTGGCGGCTTCGCAGGGCATCCCGGTCAAGTGCTTCGCGGTGGGCGCGCAGCGCCATCCCTACTGCTTCTTCTCGCTCGAGAAGAAGCCGGTGCGCAAGCCGGCCGACTTCGCCGGCAAGCGGGTCGGCATCCAGTCGACCGGCATGGTCCTGCTGCGCGCGCTGCTGGCGAAGAACAACATTCCCGAGAAGGACGTCAACATCGTGCCGATCGGCGCCGACATGACGCCGCTGATGAGCGGGCAGGTCGACGTCGTGACGGGCTGGCTCACCAACACGACCGCGCTGAAGGCGCTCGGCAAGGAGCGTGTCGACCTGAGCCTGTGGGACTCCGGCGTGCGCCTGTATGCGCTGCCCTACTACGCGACGACCGAGACGCTGCAGAAGCGCTCCAAGGAGCTGGCCGCGTTCGTGCGCGCCACCGCGCGCGGCTGGCAGCATGCGCAGGCCAATCGCGATGCGGCCGTGGACCTGCTCTTGAAGGAGTACCCGAACCTGAACCGCGACGACGAACGGGTCGCGCTGGACGTGATGCTGACCTACGCGTTCACCGATGCGACCCGCGCCGAAGGCTGGGGAACGATGGACCCGGCGGTCTGGCGCGACCAGATCGCCACCTACTCCGACCTGAAGCAGTTCACCGCGAAGACGCCCGCCCTGGACGACGTGATGACGCTGGACATCCTGAAAGCGACGGCCAGCGCGCGCGCAAAGGCCTGACGCCGTGGGCGCCGCCTCCGTGATCGACGCCCACACGCCGGCGATCGTCGCCCGCGACATCGGCGTCCGCTTCTTCACCGACCGCCGCGACGTCACCGCGATCAAGAGCCTGGACCTCGAGGTCGCGCAGGGCGAATTCCTGACGCTGCTCGGCCCGTCCGGCTGCGGCAAGTCGACCTTCCTGCGCGTGGTGGCGGACCTGCAGCCGCCGAACCAGGGCGAGATCCGGGTCCTGACGCGCGCGCCCGAAGCGGCGCGCCGCAACCGCGACATCGGCTTCGTCTTCCAGGACGCCGCCCTGCTGCCGTGGCGCACCGCGCTGCAGAACGTCGAGCTGCCGCTGCAGGTCGGCGGTGGCGCCCGCCGCCACGGCCGGCGCACGCCGACCGAACTGCTCGAACTGGTGGGGCTGAAGGACCGGATCCACGCATACCCGCACGAGCTCTCGGGCGGCCAGCGGCAGCGCGTGTCCATCGCCCGCGCGCTGGTGTCCGACCCGCGCATCCTGCTGATGGACGAGCCGTTCGGCGCGCTCGACGAGATCACGCGCGACCGCCTGAACGAGGAGATCCGCCGGGTCTGGAAGGAGACCGGCGTCACGGTCCTGTTCGTGACCCACAGCATCCATGAAGCCGCGTTCCTCGGCCAGCGGGTGCTGGTGCTGGCGGCGAACCCCGGGCGCGTGCGCGAGGTCGTCCCGGTCGACCTGCCGGAAGACCGCGGCCTCGCGGCGCGCGAGACACCGGCGTTCGTGCAGCTGACCGCGCACCTGCGGCGCGTTCTCGAAACCTGCTGAAGGCGGTGGCCATGAGCGCAACGACGATCGCACCGGCTTCGGTGTCGGGGCCCGACGCCGAGTACCTGGCCTGGGCGGCCGAGCGGCGCCGCAAGCTGTGGCGGCGGCGCATCCTGCCCGCGCTCGGCATCGTGGGCCTGCTGTTCGTGTGGTGGGCCGTGGTGGTGGGCTTCGGCGTCAAGCCGTTCGTCGCGCCGTCGCCGGTCGTGGTCGTCGAGACGCTGTGGAACAAGCGCGACGTGCTGCTGAGCAACCTGATCCCGACCGCACTGGAAGCGGCGGGCGGCTTCCTGCTCGGCAACCTGGCCGCGATCGTCATCGCGACGATCTTCGTGCACAGCAAGATCCTGCAGGACATCTTCTTTCCGGTGGTGCTGATGTTCAACGCGATCCCGATCGTCGCGAAGGCGCCGATCCTGGTGCTGATCATGGGCAACGGCATGGAGCCCAAGATCACGATCGCGGCGCTGGTGTGCTTCTTCCCGACCCTGGTCAACACGGTGCGCGGGCTGGAGTCGGTGAACCCGCAGGCGATGGAGCTGATGCGCGTGCTCTCGGCGAGCCGCACCGAGATCTTCTTCAAGCTGCGCCTGTTCAACGCGCTGCCGTATCTGTTCTCGGCCCTGCGCATCGCGGCGTCGATGGCGGTGATCGGCGCGGTCGTCGGCGAGTGGGTGGGTGCCAACGCCGGTGTGGGCGCGATGATCATCCAGGCCACCTTCAACTTCGATTCGGCGCTGCTGTACGCGGCCATCATCATGAGTGCAACGCTCTCAGGATGCTTCTTCCTCCTCGTGACGATGGCCGAGCGCTGGATCGTGCGCTGGCAGCCCGAAGACGCGCATTGAGGCCGCAGGGGTCCGGCAAGCGCGAACGCAGTACCTGACAGGAGTTGTCTCATGAGTCGAATCGGTGACCGGGTCCACGAGCGCGGAAGCGACGTGCGAATCGCGTCGGAGGCCAACGTGGTCGTCGTCGGGGGCGGGCCGGCGGGGCTGTCGGCGGCGTTCGCGGCGGCGCGCAACGGTGCGCGGGTCACGCTGCTGGAGCGCTACAACCACCTCGGCGGGCTCGCGTCGGGCGGCATGGTGCTGGTGCTGGACGACATGTTCGACAGCCACCTCGGCGAGATCTCCGTGCGCGGCACCTGCCTGGAGATGATCGAACGCATGGCCGCGCTCGATCTGTGCGTGTTCCCGAAGCGCCATGAGTGGGGCACGGCGGCCGAGACGATCAGGCACTGGCAGCGCTGGGGCACGTTCGACTTCCACAGCAAGGACAAGCCGCACCCGATCTGCTTTGCCGCGGCCTTCGATCCCGATGCGTGGAAGCGCGTCTCGATGGAGATGGTCAAGGAGCTCGGGGTCGAGCTGCGGCTGCACTCCTGGTTCTCGCGCACGATCGTCGAAGACGGTGTCGTCAAGGGCGTGATCTGCGATACGAAGAACGGGCGCGAGGCGATCCTCGGCGACGTGGTGATCGACACCACGGGCGACCTGGACGTGGCGGCATCGGCCGGCGCGCCGCACGTCGGCGGCACCTACATCGTGACGACGGTGTTCCGCCTCGGCGGCGTCGACACCGA
>DATEFR010000525.1:0-3476 GCA_035280545.1 Burkholderiaceae bacterium
TCGGCCGCAGAGGTCGCCAGTGCGGCGCAGGGAGCGGTGCGATGAATGCCTCGTCCTGGTCCCTCCCGATGGCGGTGCTGCTGGCCCCGCTCGGCTTGACCGGCGTGCTGCCCGGCGTCGATCTGCAGACGATCCAGGTCACGGCGACGCTGAAGGGCGCAGTGCCGTCGCGGCTCGAGCTCGACGTCGGCCACAAGATCGAGGATCGCCTGGCATCGCTGGACCGGCTGGACCACATCGCGACGCTGATCACCGACGGCTCGGTGGCCATCAACGCCAGCTTCGCGCACGACAAGAACGGCGCGCAGGCGCTGAGCGAGGTGCGCGACGCGGTGGACAGCGTGTGTGCCGATGTGCCGCCGGGCGCGCCGAAGACAAGCTCGGCGTTCCTGAGCTACAGGATCCAGTCCGTCACGCCCGGCAGCGTCACGCCGCGCAACGCGATCTGGCCCGGCATCGTGCGGGGCAACTGCCAGCTCGCCACCCGGGAGCGTGCCTGATGAATTTCTCGTCCTGGTCCATCCGCAACCCGGTGCCGGCGCTGCTGCTGTTCGCGCTGCTGACCGTGCTCGGGATCATCGGCTTCAAGCACCTGCAGATCCAGGACTTCCCGGACATGGATCTGCCGACCATCCAGATCTCGGCCACGCTGGAAGGCGCGGCGCCGTCGCAGCTCGAGACCGAAGTCGCGCGCAAGATCGAGGACAAGCTCGCGTCGTTGAGCCGGCTCGACCACATCACGACGACGATCACCGACGGCTCGGTGTCCATCAGCGTCAGCTTCGAGATCGACAAGAACGGCGAAGAGGCGCTGAGCGAGGTGCGCAACGCGGTGGACAGCGTGCGCGCCGATCTGCCCTCCAGCATGGCCGCGCCCACGGTCTCCAAGCTGACGACCGCGGGCTCGGCGTTCCTGACCTACACGATAGAGTCCGGCAAGCTGGACGAGCAGGACCTGTCCTGGTTCGTCGACAACGATGTCTCGAAGGCGCTGCTCGCGGTGAAGGGCGTCGCCTCGGTCGCGCGCGTCGGCGGCCTCGATCGCGAGGTTCATGTCGACCTCGACCCGACGCTGATGGCGGGGCTGGGCGTGACGCCGTCGGACGTGTCGGCCAAGCTGAAGGCGACGCAGAAGGAGAGCTCGGGCGGGCAGGGCGACATCGGCGGCCAGCGCCAGTCGACCCGCATGATCGCGACCGTCGGCACGCCGGCCGAGATCGCCGCGATCACGGTGCCGCTGGCCGACGGTCGTTACGTGCGGTTGGACCAGATCGCCCGCATCAGCGACGGCCGCGCCGAGCCGACGACCCTCGCATTCCGCGACGGCCAGCCGGTCATCGGCTTCCAGGTCACGCGCTCGCGCGGCTACTCGGATGTCGGCGTCGCCGATGCGGTGCGCGTCGCGGTCGAGCGCTTCCAGCAGGCGCACCCCGACGTCCGGATCGCCGAAGCGAGCAACACGGTCGCGCCCATCGAGGACAACTACGAAGGCTCGATGCACCTGCTGATCGAAGGCGCGCTGCTCGCGATCGTCGTCGTCTGGTGCTTCCTGCGCGACTGGCGCGCGACCTTCGTCTCGGCGACCGCACTGCCGCTGTCCATCATCCCGACCTTCGGCGTCATGGCGCTGCTCGGCTACTCGCTGAACACGATCACGCTGCTGTCGCTGTCGCTGGTGGTGGGCGTGCTGGTCGACGATGCGATCGTCGAGATCGAGAACATCGAGCGCCACCTGCGCATGGGCAAGACGCCGTACCAGGCCGCGATGGAGGCGGCCGACGAGATCGGCCTCGCGGTCATCGCGACGACCTTCACGCTGGTCGCGGTGTTCCTGCCGACCGCGTTCATGGGCGGCATCCCGGGCAAGTTCTTCCGGCAGTTCGGCGTCACCGCATCGGTTGCGGTGCTGGCCTCGCTGCTGGTCGCGCGGCTGTTGACGCCGATGATGGCGGCCTACCTCTTGAGGCCGCTGAAGCCCGAGGCCCACGGCGATGCCGATGGTCCGCTGATGACGCGCTACCTGGCCTGGGTGCGCACGATGCTGTCGCACCGCGGTGCAGTCGCGGCTGCCGTGGCGGTCTTCTTCGTCGCCGCGGCGGGCGTTGCAACCTCCCTGTCGACCGCCTTCCTGCCGGCGCAGGACAAGGCGCAAAGCAGCGTGACGATCAAGCTGGCGCCGGGCAGCACGCTCGAGGCGACCGCCGCAACGAGCCGGCGCGCCGCCGAGCTGCTGCGCACGCTGCCCGAGGTGCGCAGCGTGTTCGTCTCGGCCGGCACCGCCTCGAGCGGCGGCATGGGACCTGGAACTTCGTCGTCGACGACGGACGTGACCAGCGCGACGCTGACCGTGGATCTCGTGCCGCGCGGCGAACGCAAGCTCAAGCAGTCGGCCGTCGAAGCGAAGATGCGCGAGCTGCTGCGCACGATACCCGGCACGCGCGTGTCGGTCGGCGGCGGCAACAGCGGCGAGGCACTGCAGATCACGCTGGCGAGCGACGACCCGCAGGCGCTGATGCGTGCCGCCGAGCAGGCCGAGACCCAGCTGCGCACGCTCAAGGGCATAGGCAACGTCACGTCGAGCGCGGCGCTGCAGCGGCCGGAAATCCAGGTGCGGCCCGACAGCGCACGGGCGGCGTCGCTGGGCGTGACGTCGGAGGCGCTGGGCGACGCGGTGCGGCTCGCGACCTACGGCGACTATTCGACGGCACTGCCCAAGCTGAACCTGCCGCAGCGCCAGATCGCGATCCGCGTGCGCATGGACCCGGCGCTGCGCGGCGACCTGGCCACGGTGACCAACCTGCGGGTGGCGGGCAGCAACGGCAGCGTCAGCCTGGGCTCGGTGGCCGACGTCACGCTGGGCAGCGGGCCGTCGCAGATCGATCGCCTGGACCGCTCGCGCAACGTCACGCTGACCGTCGAGCTCAACGGCCGCGCGGTCGGCGACGTGCAGCGCGAGGCGATGGCGTTGCCGGCATTGCACTCGCTGCCGGCCGGCGTGCACAGCGTCGACCAGGGCGAGGTGCAGCGCATGGGCGAGCTGTTCCAGAGCTTCGGCATCGCGATGGCGATCGGCGTCTTCTGCATCTATGCGGTGCTGGTGCTGCTGTTCCACGACTTCCTGCAGCCCGGCACCATCCTGTCCGCGTTGCCGCTGGCGCTGGTGGGCGCGCTGTTCGCGCTGTGGCTGACGCACCAGGCGTTCTCGATGCCGGTCGTGATCGGCGTGCTGATGCTGATGGGCATCGTGACGAAGAACTCGATCCTGCTCGTCGAATACGCGATCCTGGCGCGCCGCCAGCGCGGCCTGGCGCGCCTGGAGGCGCTGATCGATGCCTGTCACAAGCGGGCGCGTCCTATCGTGATGACGACGATCGCGATGGGCGCCGGCATGCTGCCGAACGCACTCGGCCTCGGCGCCGAGCCGAGCTTCCGTCAGCCGATGGCGATCGTCGTGATCGGCGGGCTGCTGACGTCGA
>DATEFR010000526.1:0-5644 GCA_035280545.1 Burkholderiaceae bacterium
CGCGGGCCGACTGCGCGCACCAGCGCGCGCAGACCGGCGGCGGCGCCCGACGCGAGCCGCGCGAGCTCGCGCGCCGGAGCCGGGCCGATGACACGCGCGAGGTCGTCTTCATAGTCCCAGCGCAGGTTGTCGACGAGCCAGTTCAAATCGGACGCAAACGCGGCGTCGCCCGACACCTCCACCTTGGGCCGCTCGCCCGACAAGGCCTGCGCGAACGCGAGCGCCGGGTTCGACGCGTCGACCGCGACGGTCAGGTCGGCAGTCGGTTCGGCGGGCGCCTGCGCCTCGTCGCCGCACCACTCGAGCAGGCCTGCCGGCGTGATCTGGAAGACGGTCGACGGCAACGCCGGCAGCAACGATGGCCAGCCGTCGAAACGGACCCGGATGCGGCGCCCGGCATGCGGGGCGAGGCGTTGCGTCGCGACCGGCTCGCTGCCCAGCACGTGGTTCAGCCACAGCGTCGCGCGCTCCATCACCGCATGATTCAGCGTCGCTGTCAGACTGTGAAGCATGCACGGATTGTAGGCACGGGTGTCGTCCGGACCCCCAAGGTCGAGGGAGAGCCACGGCCAGGGGCCCCTGGCCTTTTCGTAGAGAATCGAGCGCTCACGTGGCGGCGCGCCCGTGCGGTACTGTTGCGTACCGATGCGAGCCGCGCGGCCCGGGCGACCCTGAAGCCTGCCGATCGATCGCCCGTTCCCATCGATGTTCGAAGATCGCACCTACAAACGAACTTTCTACAGCGCGCCGCAGTCGGTGACGTCGTTCGTGGCGGCGTTCCTCGAACCCGGCATCACGGTGCTGACGTTCCTGTTCGCGACGCTGTACTACGACGAATGGGTCGACCGGCCGGCGCTGACGCTGTGCCTGCTGGTCTTCGCGCTGACCTTCCCGGGGCGCAACCGGTTCCGCGACAACCTGATCGCGGCCGGCGTCGACATCGCCTCGTCCTGGATCGCGCTGGTGACCATCCTCGCGCTGTGCGGCTACGCGACGCGCAGCCTGCACTACTTCGAGACCAGCGTGCTGCTCGCCTGGGTGCTGATCACGCCGGTGCTGCAGTGGTTCGCGGTGTGGGTCGGCCAGATCGTCGTCAAGCGCGTGTCGGCACGCCCCGAGGCGCGGCGCACCGCGATCGTCGTCGGCGCCGGGCCGCTGGGCGTGAAGGTCGCGCGCGCGCTCGCCGAAAGCGAGGACCAGGGCATCGACTTCATCGGCTACTTCGACGACCGCACCGACGACCGGCTGCACGAGGACGCCGCGATCCAGCGCCTGGGCGGCCTGAAGGGCGTGGCCGCCTATGTCACCGAGCACGGCATCCGCGAGGTCTACATCACGCTGCCGCTGGGCTCGCAGCCGCGCATCGTCGAGCTGCTCGAGGACGTACAGGGCACGACCGCATCGCTGTTCTTCGTGCCCGACGTGTTCGGCATCAGCATCATCCAGGGCCGGCTGCAGGACATGAACGGCGTGCCGGTCGTCGGCATCTGCGAAACGCCTTTTACCGGCACGAACGAGTTGATCAAGCGCGCCAGCGATATCGTGCTGGCGACGCTGATCCTGATCCTGATCTCTCCGCTGCTGCTGGTGCTCGCCATCGGCGTCAAGCTCAGCTCCAAGGGCCCGGCGATCTTCAAGCAGCGTCGCAACGGGCTCGATGGCGGCGAGATCATCGTCTACAAGTTCCGCTCGATGACCACACAAGACAACGGGCCCGTCGTAAACCAGGCCACGAAAGACGACCCGCGCATCACCCGCTTCGGCGCGTTCCTGCGCCGCACCTCGCTGGACGAGCTGCCGCAGTTCATCAACGTGCTGCAGGGGCACATGAGCATCGTCGGGCCGCGGCCCCATGCGGTCGCGCACAACGAGCTGTACCGCCAGCTCATCAAGGCCTACATGGTGCGCCACAAGGTCAAGCCCGGCATCACCGGCTGGGCCCAGGTCAACGGCCATCGTGGCGAGACCGACACGATCGAGAAGATGCAGGCCCGCGTCGAATACGATCTCGAATACCTGCGCAACTGGTCGCTAGGGCTCGACCTGCAGATCATCGTGCGGACAGTCCGGTTGGTGTTTTTCGACCGCCATGCGTATTGACCTTCCAAGGAGACACGGCATGACAAATCGAACCAAGACTCGCCGCGCCGCTTCGCGCCGCGCCTACGCACTCGTCGTCGCCGCATCGGCCGCGGCGATAGTCTCGACCAGCGCATCGGCGCAGGACCAGGGGGGCAGCAGCGGCGGCTCGACATCCTCATCGACGACCTCCGGCCAAGCCGCGGGGTCGGCGGAATCGGGCGGGCTGGGGCAGGCACCCAGCCCGTACTACATCGGCGCCAGCGAAACGGTGTCGCACGACTCCAACGTCTTTCGCGTGCCCAATGGCCCGAGCGACACCTTCTCGACCACCAGCCTGCTCGGCGGCTTCGACCAGCAGATCAGCCGGCAGCGCTTTCATGGCAACGCCACCGTGGGCCTGAGCCGCTACCGCAACGAGACGAACCTGAACAACACCAACTACGGCGTCAACGCCGGCTGGGATTGGCAGACGATCGAAAAGCTGTCCGGCACGGTCTCGGCCAGCCTCACGCAGGCGCTGGCGAGCATGAACGACAACTCGACCGCGATCACGACCGCGCGCAACATGGTGAAGACGCAGCAATACGGCTTCACCGGCCGCTATGGCGGCGACTCGCTGCTGTCGCTCGAAGGCGCGCTCAGCCACAGCAAGGTCACCTACTCCGAGGTGACCTCGAACGATGCGAACTCGGATTCGGCCAGCTTCGGCGTGTACTACCGACCCGGCGCGACGTTGCGGCTGGGCACGGCCGTGCGCTACTCCGACACCGAATCGCCGCAGGGCGTGAGGCAAGTCGACGGCACGCTGGGCTCGAACACCGAAAAGGGCCACTACCTCGACTTGACCGCCGACTGGCGCCCGACCGTGCTGACCACGGTGGCGGGGCGCGTGAGCTGGACGCGGCAGACCAATACGGCGGTCACCGCACGCGACTTCAGCGGCGTGACCGGCTTCCTCAGCGGGCGCTGGCAAGCCACCGGCAAGCTCGTGTTGAACACCACGCTGAGCCGCGACGCCGGCGTCAACGGCAACTTCTTCACGCTGAACACGACCCCCACGACCACCCCGCAGCAGGGCCAGCAGACGACGCAGCCGGTGACCGGCCTGTCGGAGAGCAGCCAGGTGACCAACAGCGTCTCGTTCGGCGCGAACTACGCGGCGACCGCGAAGATCAGCGTCGCGGCAAACGCGGCGCTGCGCTACGGCCGGCTGGTCGACACGGTGACCGCCGGCGGCTCGAGCAGTACCGACGAGCGCCACGACAACTCGCGCCACTACACGATAGGCGTGAACTACGCGGCCGCGCGGTTCTGGCAACTGGGCTGCCAGTTCCAGCGCTTCACCCGCGACCTGGAGGCGTCCGCGCTGAATGCCGGCATCAGCTACAGCTCGAACCTGACGAGTTGCACCGCGCAGTTCACGTTGCAATGACCGCCGCCGCGCCCTCGGCTCAACCCGTGCTTGCAGTTCGCACATGACGACCGCTCCCCTGATCCTGCTGACCGGCGCGACCGGCTTCATCGCCTCGCACACCTGGCTCGCGCTGCGCGCGGCCGGGTTTCGCGTCGTCGGCATCGACGACTTCTCGAACAGCTCGCCTGTCGTGCTCGAACGGCTCAAGGCGATTTCCGGCGAGACGCCCGATTTCGTGCAAGCCGATGCCTGCGACGCCGTCGCGCTGGACAAGGTGTTCCAGCGCGAGCCGGTGGCCGCGGTCGTGCACTTCGCGGCGTTCAAGGCGGTCGGCGAGAGCGTGGCCAAGCCGCTGGCCTACTACGCGAACAACCTCGGCGCGCTGACCACGCTGTGCCAGGCGATGGAGCGGCATGGCTGCAAGACGCTGGTCTTCAGCTCGAGCGCCACGGTTTACGGCAAGCCCGAGCGGCTGCCGATCCGCGAGGATGCGCCGCTCGCGTCGACCAGCCCGTACGGCGCGACCAAGCTGATCGGCGAGAACATCCTGCGCGACATGATGAGCGCCGACCCGTCGTGGGCGATCGCGCTGCTGCGCTACTTCAACCCGGTGGGCGCGCACGAGAGCGGGCAGATCGGCGAGGACCCGCGCGGCACGCCGAACAACCTGATGCCGTACGTCACGCAGGTCGCGGTCGGCAAGCGGCCGCGGCTGCAGGTGTTCGGCAACGACTACGACACGCCCGACGGCACCGGCGTGCGCGACTACATCCATGTGCAGGACCTGGCCGAGGGCCACGTCGCCGCGCTGCGCTACCTGTTCGACACGCACACGTCGGTCACCGCGAACCTCGGCACCGGGCAAGGCTACAGCGTGCTCGATCTGGTGCGCGCATTCGAAACGGCGAGCGGCCGCGCGATCCCGTACGACATCGTCGCGCGCCGGCCCGGCGACGTGGCCGCTTGTTATGCCGACCCGACGCTCGCTGCCGAACGCCTGGGCTGGCGTGCGCGGCGCGACCTGGCCGCGATGTGCGCCGACAGCTGGCTCTGGCAACGACTGAACCCACAGGGCTACGCGAGCTGACCGGCAGGCGTCGCCGCGAAGCCTCGTGACACGATCATCCGAAACTCCATTTCCACCTGCATGACCCCGATCATCCACGTCCAACCCGTCATCATGGCGGGAGGCAGCGGCACCCGACTGTGGCCGCTGTCGCGCGCCACGCACCCGAAGCAGTTCCTCGTGCTGCAAGGTGACCGGAGTCTGTTCCAGGAAGCCGTGCAGCGGCTGGGCAGCCTGGGCGCCGCCGACATCGCGGTCGCGCCGCCCTGCATCGTGGGCAACGACGAGCACCGCTTCCTCGTACTCGACCAGTTGCGCGAGCTGGGCGTGCCGCCGGCGACCCTGCTGCTCGAGCCCATGGGCCGCAACACCGCCCCGGCGATGACGCTCGCGGCCCTGCAGGCAACCGAGGACGGCGCCGACCCGGTGCTGGTCGTCAGCCCCGCGGACCATGCCTTCACCGACCCGACGGCGTTCACGAGCGCACTGCAGCAGGCCGTGCGCGCGGCGGCCGACGGCGCGATCGTGATCCTGGGGGTCGCGCCCGACCGGCCCGACACCGGTTTCGGCTACATCCGCTGCGGCGACCCGCTCGGGTCCGAGGACGGGGCCGCGGTGCGGGTCGCGGAATTCGTCGAGAAGCCTGACGCCGCGACCGCCGAGCACTACCTGCGCGCCGGCAACTACTACTGGAACAGCGGGATGTTCGTCGTGCGCGCGTCGGTGTGGCTGGCCGCGCTCGAGCGCTTCCGCCCCGACATCGCGAGCGCGTCGCGCGCCGCATGGGCCGCACGCAGCATCGACGCGAGCTTCGTGCGCCCCGGCAAGGCCGAGTTCGCGGCGATCCCGAGCGAGTCGGTGGACTATGCGGTGATGGAGAAGTGCCCGGTCGACCCGAGCGTGCCGCCGCTCACCGACGCGCCGCCGCCGTTCGACATCCGCATGGTGCCGCTGGAAGCCGGCTGGTCCGACCTCGGCGCGTGGGATGCGGTCTGGCAAGTCAGCCCGAAGGACGAAGCCGGCAACGCGAGCGTCGGCGACACGCTGGTGCGCGACAGCCGCAACACGCTGGTGCATGCGAC
>DATEFR010000527.1:0-5748 GCA_035280545.1 Burkholderiaceae bacterium
GAAGAGCTCGACATCGCGCTCGGCATCCACCAGATCGAAGCCGTCACCACGCTCGGCATCCGCCGCCCGGCGAGCACCTGGGCCGGGCTGCGCTCGTTCGTGCCCGACCACGAGATGGTGATCGGCTGGGACGAGCAGTGCCCGGGCTTCTTCTGGCTCGCCGCGCAGGGGGGCTACGGCATCCAGAGCGCGGCGGGTGCTTCCGAGCTGGCGGCTTCGCTGCTGTGCGGCGAGCCGCTGCCGAGCGAGCTGGCGCGGCACGGTGTCGACCCGCGTGCGCTGGCTCCGCAACGTTTGCGCTGACCTTTCAGAAAGGACTTCCCATGCCTGGAATCGCTCTCCGTCTCGGCCTGCCGCTGTTGGCGGCATTCGCTTGCGCCTCGGCCCTGGCCGCCGGCTATCCCGAGAAGGTGGTCACGCTGGTCGTGCCCTTCCCGCCGGGCGGCGCCACCGACACGGTGGCCCGCGTCGTCGCGAAGGGCATGGGGCAGCGGCTCGGGCAGAGCGTGATCGTCGACAACAAGGCCGGCGCCGGCACCGCGATCGGGGCCGGTGCGGTGGCGCAGGCGGCACCCGACGGCTACACCTTGCTGATCAGCTCGAACACCACCTTCACCGTCAACCCGGCGCTCAAGACCAAGCTGCCCTACGACGCGCAGAAGAGCTTCGAGTCGATCGGCCTGATCGGCACCTCGCCGCTGGTGCTGCTCGCGAACCCGTCGCTGCCGGCGAACAACGTGAAGGAGCTGGTCGCGCTGGCGAAGTCCAAGCCCGGCAAGCTCGCCTACGGCTCGTTCGGCAGCGGCACCACCTCGCACCTGGCGGGCGAGATGTTCAAGCTGGTGACCGGTGCCGAGATCCTGCACGTGCCGTACAAGGGCAGCGCGCCGGCGATGACCGACCTGATCGGCGGCCAGGTGCAGCTCACGTTCGACACCAACGTCGCGGCGCTGCCGATGCTGCAGGCCGGCAAGGTGAAGGCGATCGCGATCACGTCGGCCAAACGCTCGCCGTCGCTGCCCAAGGTGCCGACGGTGGCCGAGGCCGGCTACCCCGACTACGAGATGGTGCCGTGGATCACCATCGTCGCGCCGCGCGGCCTGCCCGCGGCGGTGCAGAAGTCGCTCGGCAAGGCGCTGGCCGAGACGCTCGCCGACGCCGCGACCCGCGGCGACCTGGAGAAGGCCGGCGTCGACGTGTCGTACGAGCCGGGCTCGTTCTACGATGCGCGTGTCGCGAAGGAGCTGCCGCTGCTGCGCGCCTACGTGCACAAGGCCCAGATCCCGCTCGAGTGACGCGAATGACGCACGACCCCACCCTGCCCGAACGCTCCGCCGTCGAGCTGCGCCGGCTGATCGGCAGCCGCCAACTCTCGCCGGTCGAGCTGATGGATGCCTGCATCGCGCGCATCGAGGCGCTCAACCCGGCCGTCAACGCGATCGCCGCCACCGACTTCGAGCGCGCTCGCGCGAGCGCCCGCGCGGCCGAGGCCGAGCTGATGCGCGGCGCCGCGCTCGGCCCGCTGCACGGCCTGCCGCTCGGCGTGAAGGACCTGCAGGACACCGCGGGCCTGCTCACGACCTACGGCAATGCCGGCCTGCGCGGCAACGTGCCGGCGCACGACAACGGGCTCGTCGCGCGGCTGCGCGCGGCCGGTGCGATCGTCACCGCGAAGACCAACGTGCCCGACATGGGCGCCGGTGCGAACACCCGCAACCCGGTGTGGGGCGCGACCGGCAACCCGTTCGATCCGACGCTCAACGCGGGCGGCTCGTCAGGCGGTTCGGCGGCCGCGCTGGCGGTCGACATGCTGCCCATCGCGACCGGCTCGGACACCGGCGGCTCCCTGCGCATCCCGGCTGCGTTGTGCGGCGTGGTCGGCCTGCGGCCCTCGCCCGGCCTGGTGGCCAACGACGCGCGGCCGCTCGGCTGGTCGGTGATCTCGGTGCTGGGGCCGATGGGGCGCAACGTGGGCGACACCGCACTGCAGCTCGCCGCGAGCGTCGGCTTCGACGCGCGCGATCCGCTCTCGTATCCCGAGCGCGGCGCGTCGTTCTGGCCGCTCGCCGCGACCGACCTGTCGACGCTGCGGGTCGGCACGACCGAAGACTTCGGGCTGTGCATCGTCGATCCGGAGATCCGGCGCGTGTTTCGCGACCGCGTCGAGGCGATCCGCCCGTGGGTCGCGAGCTGCGAGCCGATCGAGCTGGAGCTCGGCGACGCCGATCGTGCGTTCGACACGCTGCGCGCCGAGAGCTTCGTCGCCGCGTTCGCCGACACCTATCGCACGAAGCCGGAGACGCTCGGGCCGAACGTGCGCGCCAACGTCGAGATGGCGGCCGCGATCACGCTGGCCGACCGCGCCTGGGCGCACCTCGAGCAGACCCGCATCGCACGCTGCTTCGCGCGCGCGTTCGAGCGCTTCGACGTGATCATCGCGCCGACCACGCCGGTCACGCCGTTCCCGTGGACCGAGCTGTACGCCGGGCGCGTCGACGGCCAGGCGATGCGCAACTACTACCACTGGCTCGGCCTGACCTACGTGGTGACGCTCGCGACCAACCCGGCGCTGGCTATGCCGTGCGGGCGCGACGAGCACGGCATGCCGTTCGGCCTGCAGCTGATCGGCAGGCTGCGCGGCGACGCCGCGCTGCTCTCGGCCGCGCAGGCGCTCGAGCAGGCGTTCGAGGCGACGCCCGCGCTGCGCCGGCCGCGCCCCGATCTGCAGGCGCTGCAGACGCCGCGGCCCGAGCTGAAGAGCATCGTGACGCACCCGCCCGTGGTGTCGAGTGGCGCTGTGGGCGGCGCCGGCCTGACGGCGGTCTGATCCGTGCCGCTCACGCCGCCTGCTCGGCCAGGCGCCGCTTGAGGAACTTCAGGAACGCCTGCGCCGCGCTCGACAGGGTGCGGCCCATCAGCGTCTGCACCTCCATGTTGCGCAGGTCCAGCCCGCGGTCGCGCAGCCGCACGAACGCGAGCTCGCGCCGGTCGACCTGGTAGCGGATCGAGATCTCGCCGGAGATCGTCACGCCCTCGGGGCAGTGGCGCAGGAAGCCGAACAGGCTGCTGACGTGGTTGCTGGTCAGCACCGGCTCGACGTTCAGGCGCTGGCGGCTGCAGGCGATGTCGAACAGCTGGCGCACCGTCGTGTCCGGCTCGGGCAGCGCGATCGGGTAGGCCAGCAGCTGCGACAGCGCGAGCTGCTTGAAGCGCGTCAGCGCATGGCCGCGGCGCATGACGGCCAGCACCGGCGACGGCTGGAGGTGCTCGACCTGGATGCCGTTCTCCGGCGTGCGGCTCATCGTCAGGCCGATGTCGGCGTCGCCGTGCAGGACGCGGCGCGTCGTCTCGGCCGGCGCATGCACGCCCAGGTGGAACTGGATGCCCGGGTGTTTCGCGACGAAATCGCTGATCAGGCGCGGGATGAACTCGATCGCGAAGCCTTCGGTGGCGGCGATGCGCACCCGCCCGCGCTGCATGCCTTGCAGCGCCTGGATCTCGTGCACGGCGCGCTCGGAATCGTGCGACGCCTTCAGCGCATGCACCGCGAGCACCTCGCCGGCGGCGCTGGCGATCATGCCGCGCGCGTGGCGGTCGAACAGCTGCACGTCGAGCAGCGACTCGAGCTGCGCGATCGCGCGGCTGACCGCCGAGGCGGCGACGTTCAGGCGCTGCGCCGCTTCGCGGACCGAGCCGCAGCGCACCACCTCCAGGAAGTAGCGCAGTGCGGTGTCCTGCAGCTGGCGGGCGATGAGGGGCGGGGTGCTGGGCACGCGACTTCTGGGGTGGGCCGGAGCGTTGCCGGATCAGCAACGCAAGCGTCGACATTCTCTACCAGTTGAAACGCTCCACGGGCCGTGTTTTTGCTCAGACTCCGGGCAGTTCATGTCGGCATGACGACGAAGGAGTCCTCGATGCGCCACCGGTCCACTTGGGTGAACAGTGCTCTTGCCTCGAGCCTGGCGACGGCTGCGATGGCCGCGCACGCCGGCAAGGCGAACGACACGCTGGTCTACGCCTCCGACAACGAGGTCGAGAACGTCAGCCCGTATCACAACAACATGCGCGAAGGCGTGATCCTGGCGGCGATGGCCTGGGACACGCTGATCCATCGCGACCAGAAGACCGGCGAGTACAGGCCGCAGCTCGCGACCGCGTGGAAATGGGAGTCGCCGACCGCGCTGCTGCTCACGCTGCGCCAGGGCGTGAGCTTTCACAACGGCGACAAGTTCAGCGCCGACGACGTGGTCTACACCTTCAACGTGGTGACCGCGGCCGACGCGAAGATCGCGACGCGGCAGAACACCGACTGGATCAGCAATGCCGAGAAGGTCGGCGAGTACCAGGTGCGCATCAACCTGAAGACGCCGTTCCCGGCGGCGCTCGAGTACCTCGCCGGCCCGACGCCGATCTATCCGTCGGCGTATTTCAAGAAGGTGGGTCTCGAGGGCTACAGCAAGGCACCGGTCGGCACCGGCCCGTACAAGATCAGCGCGGTGTTGCCGGGGCAGGGCGTGACGATGGTGAAGAACCCGGCCTACTACAAGGACAGCCCGCTCGGCCAGCCGCGCATCGGCACCGTCAAGTTCGTGATCGTGCGCGACCCCGAGGCGCGCGCCGCGCAGCTGATGACCGGCGCGGTCGACTGGATCTGGCGCGTGCCGGCCGACCAGGCCGAGTCGCTGAAGGCGGCGCCGAACCTGACGGTGCTGAGCGGCGAGACGATGCGCGTGGGCTTCGTCTCGATCAACAACAACGGCAGCACGCCGGAAGCGGCGCCGTTCAAGGACCTGCGTGTGCGCCAGGCGGTCAACCATGCGATCAACCGCAGGGCGCTGGCCGACAGCCTGGTGCGCGGCGGCAGCCAGGCGGTCCACTCGCCGTGCTTTCGCACCCAGTTCGGCTGCGAGACGAGCAAGGTCACGGCCTACGAATACAACCCGGCCAAGGCGAAGGCGCTGCTGGCCGAGGCCGGCTATGCGAACGGCTTCGACACCGACCTGTGGGCCTACCGCGAGCGCGACTACGCCGAGGCGATCATCGGCGACCTGCGCAAGGTCGGCATCCGCGCGCGCCTGCACTTCGTGCAGTACCCGGCGCTGCGCACCGAACTGCGCGCCGGCCGCGCACCGTTGTCGTTCCAGGCCTGGGGTTCGTTCGGCGTCAACGACGCGTCGGCGTTCGCCGGCAACTTTTTCAAGGGCGGGCCGGACGACACCGCCAAGGACCCGCAGGTCATCGCGCTGCTGCAGACCGCCGACAGCTCGGTCGACAAGGCCGAGCGCAAGGCCAAGTACGCGCAGGCGCTGCAGCGCATCTCGACCCAGGCGATGTGGGCGCCGATGTTCTCGTACTCGACCAACTACGCGTTCACCTCGGAGCTGAAGTTCGACGCCCAACCCGACGAGCTGCCGCGCTTCTACCAGGCGAGCTGGAAGTAGCCGCGGGCCGCTGACGCGAACGCGCCATGCTTGTCTACGTCCTGCGCCGGCTGCTCGTGGCGTTCAGCGTGATGCTGACGGTGGCGCTCGTCAGCTTCATGCTGCTGCATCTCTCGGGCGACCTGGCCACCGCGATCGCGGGGCCGGAAGCCAGCGCGGCCGACGTCGAGAAGGTGCGCATCCAGTACGGGCTGGACCGCCCGATCGCTGCCCAGTTCACCGACTGGCTGGGGGCGGCCCTGCGGCTCGACTTCGGCCGCTCGTTCTACTTCCAGAACACGGTGATGGAGCTGGTCGGCGAGCGGCT
>DATEFR010000528.1:0-3787 GCA_035280545.1 Burkholderiaceae bacterium
GCTGCGGGCGCCCCAGCAGTCGGACTACGCGCAGGACGAATGGCTGCGCGATGGCGCAGGCGCAGCCGCTTCGGCGCCGGCCCTCGCATCGGCCGGCCGCACGTCGGTCGCGCGCCGTGCCTGGATCCGCCGGTTTGCGCAATGGGGCCTGCTCGATGCACTGCGCGCCGGTCGCGAGCGGCTGCAGGTGCTGCGGCACAGCGGCCTGGCGTTGCCGCTGCCCGACTACCAGCGCGTCGACGTTCCGGCACTGGTCGGGCGGACTAAGCCGCGATGATGGAGCGGCCGCTGCGCGTGCTGCTGCTGTGCGACCGCCTCGACATCGCAGGCGGCGTCGAGCGTTTTGTCTGCGCGCTGGCGAACCACCTGGACGGCGCGGGCTTGGACGTGGCGGTCGGCAGCGTCGCGACGCCGCGCGAGCGCATCCGCTACCCGCTGAACGATGCCGTGAGAGTGCTGTGCGGTCGGAACGAGGGCCGCGCGGATGCGCCCGGTGCCGACGGCAGCGGTCGCCTTGTGCGCGCCTGGCGGCTGCTGCGCACGCAGTGGCGCATAGGGCGCGTGTTGTCGGCATTGACGCGGGCGGACAAACCGGACGTGGTCGTGCTGAACGGGCTGACGACCGCCTGCTCGGTGCTCGTGTTCGACCGCCGCTTTGCGGCGCGCACCATCTGCTGCGACCACAACCACTTTGGCGCGCGCTCGATGCCGTGGCAGCGGCTGCGGCGCCGGCTCTACCCGAAGGTGGCGGCGATCGTCAGCCTGACGCGCGCCGATGCCGAGCGTTTTCGCGCGCTCAACCCGAACACGCAGGTGATCTACAACGCGTCGTCGCTGCAGGCCGACAGCCCGGCGCTGCCGCACGACACGATCGCGCTCGCGGTCGGGCGGCATGTCGCGCAGAAGGGCTTCGATCTGCTCGTGCGCGCGTGGGCGGAGGTTGCGCAAGCGCTGCCGCAGGCGCGGCTGCGCGTGGTCGGCGATGGGCCGCTGCGTGGCGATCACGAGCAGCTCGCGCGCGCGCTGGGCGTCGCGTCGCGCATCGAATGGCTGGCGCCGACTGCGCAGATCGAACGGCACTACCGCGAGGCGTCGGTGTTCGTGCTGTCGTCTCGCTACGAGGGCATGCCGCTCGCGCTGCTCGAAGCTCAGGCGCTGGGCGTGCCGGCGGTGGCGTTCGATTGCCCGACCGGGCCGGGCGAGATCGTCACCGAGGCCACCGGCCGGCTCGTGCCGCCGGGCGATGTGGCCGCGCTCGGCGCCGCCATGACCGAGCTGCTGGCATCGCGCGAGCTGCGCGGGCGCATGGCCCATGCAGCCATCGCGCGCAGCCGCGATGTTTTCGATCCGCAGGAACGCGATCGTCGCTGGACCACGCTGGTGCGCGACGTCGGTTTGCGCGCGAAGGCCGGGGTGGCGGCATGAAGCGGGTCTCGGTCATCGTGCCGTGCCGCAACGAGCGGCGGTATCTCGAGCGCTTCTGCGCCGGCGTGCTCGCCCAGCGGCTGCCCGCGGACTGGCAGCTGCAGCTCGTGATCGCCGACGGCCAGAGCGACGACGGCACGCGCGAGCTGCTGCAGCGGCTGGCCGCGGGCGATGCGCGCATCGAATGGATCGCCAATCCGGCGCGCATCGTCTCGCGCGGCCTGAACGCGGCGCTGAAGCTCGCGAACGGCGAGGTCATCGTGCGCATGGACGTGCACACCGAATATGCCGACGACTACGTGGCGCAGTGCCTGGCGGTGCTGGCCGAAACCGGTGCCGACAACGCCGGCGGGCCGTGGCATGCGCGGCCCGACGACGGCGCGGGCGCGATGCAGCAGGCCGTGGCGGCGGCGTTCCAGTCGCGCTGGGTCGCCGGCGGCGCGCGCTCGCGGGACTTGCGCTACGACGGATGGGTGGACACCGTGTACCTCGGCAGCTGGCCGCGTGCGAGCTTCGAGCGTTACGGCGAGTTCGACGAGGCGCTGGTGCGCAACCAGGACGACGAGCACAACCTGCGCATCGTCAAGGGCGGCGGGCGGGTCTGGCAGTCGTCGCGCATCCGCAGCATCTACCGGCCGCGCGCGGCGCTGGGGCAGGTCTTCCGCCAGTACCTGCAGTACGGCTACTGGAAGCCGTTCGTGATGAAGAAGCATGGGCAGGCGGCGTCGCCGCGGCAGGTGGTGCCGGCGCTGTTCGTCGCGGCGCTGGCGCTCGCCGCGGGCAGCGCGTTGGCCGGCGTCGGCGTGTGGCCGTTCGTCGGGCTCCTGATCGCGTACGGGCTGGGCGTGCTCGCGATGACCGCGGCGATCGGCGCGACGGCGACGCCCGCGTTGCCGATCGGCGTGGCAGTGCGCGTTCCGCTGGTGATCGCGGCCTACCATCTGGGCTACGGCATCGGGTCGATCGCCGGTTGGTGGGACGTGCTGCGCGGCGGCCGTGGCCGCGAGCGTTTCGGCCGGCTCACGAGGTGATGCGATGAGCGCGCACGACGATTCGACCGAGCCTGAATCGATACGCGAGCGTTATGCCCGCCGCATCGCGAACGACCCGCGCTACAGCCTGTCGAACCCGGCCGCGTTGCGCGCCTGGCAGGAGCGGCAGCGTGCGATGCTGGCGCTGTTCAGGCAGTTGGGCTGGGCCGATCTGTCGGCGCTGAAGCTGCTCGAAGTCGGCAGCGGCAGCGGCGGCAACCTGGTCGAGCTCGTGATGCTGGGGTTCGCGCCGGCGCGTCTCGCCGGCATCGAGCTGCTGCCGGAGCGGCATGCGATGGCACGTGCGCGGCTGCCCGAGTCGGTGCGCCTGTTGCAGGGCGACGCGACGGCGCTGACGCCGCGCGACGCGAGCGTCGACATCGTGCTGCAGTCCACCGTGTTCTCGTCGCTGCTGGACGATGCGTTCCAGCAGCGGCTGGCCGATGCGATGTGGGCGTCGGTCAAGCCGGGCGGCGGCGTGCTGTGGTACGACTTCACCGTCGACAACCCGCGCAACCCGGATGTGCGCGGCGTGCCGCTCGCGCGGGTGCGCGAACTGTTTCCGCAGGGGCGGGTGCAGGCGCGACGCGTCACGCTCGCACCGCCGATCGCGCGCGCGGCATGCCGCGTGCATCCGTCGTTCTACACTCTGCTCAACGCGCTTCCGCTGCTGCGCACGCATGTGCTCGCGTGGATCGCCAAGCCCTGAGCGTTGCCTGTCCGTCCGTTCGTTCTTCGTTGCTGCCGCATGTCCAACAAGCCACCGTTCCTGCCGTTCGCGCTGCCCGAGATCGGCGACGACGAGATCGCCGAAGTCGTCGACACGCTCAAGTCCGGCTGGGTCACGACCGGGCCGAAGGCCAAGCGGTTCGAGGAGGACTTCGTCGCGTTCCTCGGCGACGCGAGCCTGCAGGCCTTGGCCGTCAATTCGGCCACGGCGGGACTGCACCTGGCGCTCGAAGCGGTCGGCGTCGGCCCCGGCGACGAGGTCATCACGACCACGCACACCTTCACGGCCACCGCGGAGGTTGCGCGATACCTGGGCGCCGACGTCGTGCTCGTCGACATCGACCCGGCGACCTTGTGCATAGACCCGAAGCTCGTCGAAGCGGCGATCACGCCGCGTACCAAGGCCATCGTCCCGGTGCACTATGCCGGCCTGGCGGCCGACATGCAGTCGCTGCTCGCGATCGCGAAGAAGCATGGGCTGCGCGTCGTGGAGGACGCGGCGCATGCGCTGCCGACCACCTGCCGCGGCGCGCTGGTGGGCACGCTCGCGTCCGATGCGACGGTGTTCAGCTTCTACGCGAACAAGACCATCACGACCGGCG
>DATEFR010000529.1:0-5301 GCA_035280545.1 Burkholderiaceae bacterium
GCTCCACGCGAGTGCTCTTCCGCGCTCGATCAGCGCCTCGACCCCCGCAGCGCCCAGGGCCGCGCGCTGGCAAGCGCATGCACCTGTGCAGAACCGTCCCTGTCGGTGACGCTCATCGCCATCCCGCGCGACGCGAACGCCTCGCGCGCGTGGCCGATCAGTTGCGCGGCCGTCTCGAAACGCCGGCGCAACGCGGCGAGCATCGCCACCGTCGGCGCCACGACCGGCACGCCGAACTGCTCGCACGCCGCCCAGGCGCGCGGCACCAGCGCATGCGCTTCTTCGAGGCGCCCCATCTGAACCAGCGCCTTCAGCAGACCGTGCAGCACCCAGGGCAGGTTGCCTTTGGCGCTGCCGCTGCTGGCGTCGATGCGCTCGAGCAGCGCACGCCCGCGCTCGGCCGCTTCGGCATAACGGCCCATCGCGTTCAGCACGAAGACAACATTGGATTCGGCCGCATCGGCAGTGGCCTGCAAGCCTAGCTGTCGCGCCAGTGCCACCTCCGTGAGTCGGCCGCTGAGGATGGCTTCGAGGTCCGAGCGCTCGGTCGCGGCCACGGCCAGCGCACCGTGCACCTGGAGCTGCTCGCGCGCCGTCAGTTCGGGCAGTGCAGCGACGCGACTGCGCAGGTCGTCGCAAGCGCGGTCGAGTTCCGGCCCCGCGGCGCCAACCGAGCGCACACACACGCAGGCGGCCAACAGCGCCTGCCGCGTCTCGCCCAGGGCATCCCACAGGGCCAGCGCGCGCTGCGCCGCCGCAGCGGCATGCGGGTCGCGACGGATCGACCCCGTGCGCGCGAACTCGGTCCACCATGCCGCCTGGACGGCCGCGGGCAGGGCCTGGCCCGCGGGCTGGTCCATCGCCGCTTCCAGTGCGCGCAGCCACTGCGTGGCCTCCTGCCGCCAGACGGTGAAGTTGGCCGTCGGCGTGACCAGCGCCGTGAGCTGCGCGGCCAGCGCCAGGTCGTGCGCCTGCGCCCAGGAAACGGCTTCGCGCACGTTCTCCATCTCGGCCTCGCACTGCGCTTTCGCCACGTGATCGTCCGGCTGATACCGCGTGAACAGCGCCAGCATCGCGCCGGCATGGCGGCGGCGCACGATGTGCTCCTCGTCGGCCGGCGCGGGTGCCTGGCACAGCTGCTCGATCGCATAAGCCCGCATCGTCTCCAGCAGGTGGTAGCGAGGCGGGTCGCCGCCGCCCACGACGACCAGCGAGCGATCGGCCAAGGTGGCCAGGCCATCGATGACGTCCCAGCGCGCGTCGGCATCGTCCGTCATCAGCGCGACGGCGAGGTCGAGCGTGAAGCCGTCGGCGAACACGCCGAGCGCGCGGAACAGTCGCTGCTCGGCCGGGTCGAGCAGGCGATAGCTCCAGTCGAGCGCGTTGTGCAGCGTGCGGTGGCGGGTCGCCGCGTCGCGATGCCCGCGCGTGAGCAGCGCGAAGCGCTGCGCCAGCGCGTCGTGCACGCCCTGCAGGCCGAGCAGCGGCACCCGCGCGGCCGCCATCTCCAGCGCGAGCGGCAGGCCGTCGAGCTGTGCACAGACCGCACGCAGCAGAGGCAGCACGGCCGGCGTCGCGGCGAAGCGGTGATCGGCCGCGACGATGCGTTCGACCAGCAGTGCCAGCGCGCCCTCCGCCGCCTGGCCTTCGAGGTTCGCCTCGGGGCCGGGCAAGGCCAGCGGTTCGAGTCGCAGCAACTGCTCGCCGGCGACCGCGAGCGGCACCTGGCTCGTGACGAGCAGCTCCACGCCGACCAGCGGGCGCAGCAGTGTGGCCAGCTCGGCGCAGGTCTGGATCAGGTGTTCGGCGTTGTCCAGCACCAGCAGCAGCGTCTGCGTACGCAGCGCCGCCACCAGCTGCGCAGGCGCCTCGTCGTCGTTGCCGCTCAGCTGCAGGCCCAGTGCGCGCGCCAGCGCGCCGGCCACCTGGCGGCCGTGCGCCAGGGCTGCGAGGTCGACCCAGACGCTGCGGCCGGACCAGCGCGCTGCCGCGGCACGCGCCAGGCTGGTCTTGCCGACTCCCGATGTGCCGACCAGCGTGACGCAGCTGCCGCCCTGCAGCAGGCCTTCGAGATCGGCGAGATCGTGATCTCGCCCGATCAACCGATGCGCTGCGGCCCGCGGTGCCGCGAGTGGGGTCGACGCCAAGGCGGACGCCGGTGCAGAGCTGCGCGAAGGTGCCGCCGCTGAGCCGTCCACCACCGCCGCGAAACGGTAGCCGCGCCCGGGCACCGTGGCGATCACCTCGCCGCCCAGGACCTTGCGCAGGTTGCTGATCTGCATCTGCAGATTCGCCTCTTCGACCACCAGGCCAGGCCAGACGCGGTCGAGCAGCTCGTTCTTGGTCAGCAGGTGGTCGGGTTGCTCGGCCAGCGCGATCAGCAGGTCGAGCGCTCGCCGACCCAGCGTCGCCGGCTGGCCGTCGACGAGCAGGCGGCGCTCGGTCGGCTGCAGCTCGAAGCGCTGCGACGGACCGAAGCGCAGCGACGGAGCAGCCGGCGGTGTGGACCCGGTATTCGGCAAGACGGTGATCTCCGAGCGCGTGCGATTTGCAGGACCGCTGCGGTACGCGCCTGGGCCGCAAGCATACCCGCGCCGGTTTTGGCGATGTTTTGGGAACCCTTGAGGACGCCATGCAGGGTCGGCCGCGACAGTTCGAACCACGCGCTGCAGATCGTTCGACAGCCCGCCCGCCCTTCAACCTCTTCAACCGACGGCAGTCCCGAGATGAACCACGCTTCGCTGATCTCCGAACCCCGGATCGCGTCCCGCCCCGCGAGCACCGCAGGCCATGACGCGCCCAGGCCGATGTCCTTCGCCATCCTGCGCAATACGCACGAAGCCTTTCGAACCAGCATCCGTCTGCAGCAGCAGGCGCTGAAGCTGGACGAGGAGACCAGCTTCCGCGCCGAGTGGCAGGCGTTCAAACGTGCGCTCGCCGTGCACGCGGCGATGGAGGACCACGCGATGTTCGCGCTGCTCGACGAGGTGGGTGCCGGCGCGATCACGGCGGCGCACCTGCCGGACGAGCACGTCGAGGAAGAGCGCTTTGCGGCCAGGGTGGACGCGGCGTTGGCGTCAGGCAGCCCGGCCCTGCTGTACGGCAGCTGGATGGCCTGGAAGGACGTTCACCTGCGGCATCTTGTTCACGAGGAAGAAGTCGTCACGCCGTTGACGATGAAGACTGCGCCGACGCCGCAGGCGCGCGGCCGCATCGTGCACGAGCGCATCCTCACGCCGACCGAAACGCTGCCCGACTTCGACTGGTCGATCGGCTGGGTCGTGAGTCGGCTCAGCGAATTCGGCTCGACCGCGCAGCCGCCCCATGTCGCGACACGCGTCTTCGCGTGGGGCTTGCAGAACGCATGCTCGCGCAGCCAGTGGTGCCGCCTGCGGCCGATCGTCCAGCGCCATTGCACCCCGGCGATCTGGGCCGAGATGGCGTCGACGTTCGGCCTCGACGGCGAGGGGGCCGTCGCCTGAGTTGACGACGCGTCGTCATCGCAGCGGGCGTCTGCCGCGTTGTGGATGGGTCTCACAACTCGAGAAACGATTCCGAATGAACGCCGTGTTGAAGCGACTGCTGGCCCTGTGCGTCGCGACGTTCGCGCTGAATGCCTGGGCCGATGTCACGTTCTACGAGCATGACAACTTCAACGGCCGCAGCTTCAGCGCACGCGACGCCGCCCCCGACTTCCGCCGCATCGGCTTCAACGACCGGGCCTCCTCGGTCGTCGTGCGCGGCGAGCCCTGGGAGGTCTGCGAGCACGTCGAATTCGGCGGCCAGTGCTTCATCCTGCGCCCCGGCAACTACCCGTCGCTGCAGGCGATGAACATGAACGACCGGCTGTCCTCCGCACGGCCGCTCGAGCGTGATCGGCATCCGGACGAGGGCCGCTATGCGCCGCGGCCCATGCCCGGCCAGATCACCTTCTTCGAGTACGAAGGCTTCCAGGGCGGTGCGTTCTCGACCGATCGCGATGTTCCCAACTTCCGGCAGTTCGGCTTCAACAACCGCGCGTCGTCGGTGATGGTGCTGGGTGAACGCTGGGAGGCCTGCGAGCACTCCGACTTCGGCGGTCGCTGCGTGATCCTGCGCCCGGGCCGCTACCCCGACTTGGGCTCGATGGGGCTGAACAACCAGTTGTCGTCCGTGCGGCTGCTGCACCCGGCGGCGCGGTTCGACGAAGGCCGCTACGCGCCGCAACCGGTGCCGGTCTACGACTGGCGCCGCCGCCCGGAAGAGCGCATCTACGAGGTGCCGGTGGCCGCGGTGCACGCGGTCTATGCGGCGCCGAGCCAGCGCTGCTGGATAGAGCGCGAGCAGGTCGTGCAGCAGCGGCGCGGCGACCCCAACGTCGGCGGCGCGGTGATCGGCGGCATCGTCGGCGGCATCCTGGGGCACCAGGTCGGCGGCGGCTCGGGGCGTGATGTCGCGACCGTCGGCGGCGCCGTGGCCGGTGCGGTGATCGGTGCGAACGTCGGCCGCGACCGCGACATCGCCACCACGCAGGATGTGCAGCGCTGCGCTGCCGTCCCGCCGCAGGAGCGGCCCGAATATTGGGACGTGGCTTACCGCTTCCGCGGTGTCGAGCACCACGTGCAGATGACGGCGCCGCCGGGGCCGACGGTCGCGGTCAACGAGAACGGCGAGCCGCGACTCTGACCTGCTAGAGGAAATCCCTCCCTCGAGCCGCCCTGGCCATCGAAGATTGCCGCATCACCAGCCGACCGTCGCGCCACTCCCATCGGTGCGTCGGCCGCAACGCCTCGATGAACTCGGCATCGTGCGACGCAACGATGAGCGCTCCTTCGAACGCTTGCAGCGCACGCTGCAGCACCAGGGCCGTGTCCAGGTCGAGGTGATTGGTCGGCTCATCGAGCAACAGCATCCGGGCCGGTTCCTTGCGCCACAGTGCACAGGCCAGCGCGGCCTTCAGGCGTTCGCCTGCGCTGAGCCTGCGCACCGGCCGCAACACGTGCGCCGCGGCCAGGCGCAGCTGGGCCAGGCGGGTTCTCAGCTCGCTGCCGGGCAGCGGGCAGTCGAGCTTGCGCAGGCACTCGAGCAGCGAGTCGTGGGGCGGTAATGCGTCGCCTCCGTCCTGATCGAGAACGGCGATTGGAACGTGCGTCGTCGCGCTCCCTTGCTGCGGCGCGAGCGCGCCGGCGATCACGCGCAGCAGCGTGCTCTTGCCGCAGCCGTTCGAGCCGGTCACGGCCACACGCACAGGCCCGACGAGCGTCGCATCGATGATCGGGCCGCCGACGTGCGGAAGGCGCAGCCCCTGCAACTGCAGCACCG
>DATEFR010000530.1:0-2772 GCA_035280545.1 Burkholderiaceae bacterium
CGTTTCCTCGCGCTGATCGCGCCGCACCTGAAGGCACTCGCCGCCGAGCGCGAGTTCGTCCTGGTCGGCGACATCAACATCGCGCACAAGGAGATCGACCTGAAGAACTGGCGCGGCAACCGCAAGAACAGCGGCTTCCTGCCCGAAGAGCGCGCCTGGCTGTCGACGCTGTTCGACGAGATCGGCCTGATCGACGTGTTCCGCACCCTGAACCCGCACCCCGAGCAGTACACCTGGTGGAGCAACCGCGGGCAGGCCTGGGCGAAGAACGTGGGCTGGCGGATCGACTACCAGATCGCCACGCCCGGCATCGCCGCGAAGGCCAAGACCGAGCAGATCTACCTCGAGCAGCGCTTCTCCGACCACGCGCCGCTCGTCATCGACTACGACTTCACGCTCTGAGCGGCAACACCGCTTCCTCACCATGCTGGACACCATCGAGATCGAAACCGCGCCGAACCCGACGGCGAGCATCATCGTGCTGCATGGCCTGGGCGCGGACGGCAATGACTTCGTGCCGATCGCCCAAGAGCTCGACCTTGCCGCGGTCGGCCCGGTGCGCTTCGTCTTCCCGCACGGGCCCACACGGCCGGTCACCGTCAACGGCGGCTACGTGATGCGGGCCTGGTACGACATCCTCGGCGCGAGCTTCGAGCTGCGCGACAGCACGCGCGAGGACGAAGCCGGCCTGCGCGCCTCGCAGGCACTGGTCGAGGAATTGATTGCGCACGAACGCGCTCGCGGGGTCGCCGCGAAACGCATCGTGCTCGCCGGCTTCAGCCAGGGCTGCGCGATGACCTTCATGACGGGGCTGCGCCACCCCGAGCGACTCGCCGGACTGCTCGGCATGTCGGGCTACCTGCCGCTGGCCGACAAGCTCGCCGCCGAGCGCCATGCGGCGAACGCCGACGTGCCGATCTTCCAGGCGCACGGCACGCAGGACCCGGTGATCACGATCGGCCGCGCGGTCGCGTCGCGCGATGCGCTCGCGGCGCTGGGCTACGAGGTCGACTGGCATGCGTATCCGATGCCGCACTCGGTGTGCGGGCCCGAGATCGTCGACATGAACCGGTGGTTGGTGCGCGTGCTCGGCTGATCCGGCCGCCGGCCGCCTATCACGCCGGCCCTCTCGTTGTCGAGTGAACGGGTTCACTCGACCGCCGCGACACCGTCACTGGGGCGGACGCCGCCAGCTGCCTACGCTTCCTGTGCAACGGCCCGATTCGATGGCCGAACGATCAGGAGGACCGATCATGTACTGCCCGCACTGGCTCGCCGCGACGCTGGACGAGATCGACTACGGCCTGCTGCTGCTCGATGACGGGCAGCGTGTCGCCCACATCAACCACGCGGCGCACGCCGAGCTCGACGACGACGCCCATCCGCTGCAGCTGTGCGGTGCGACGCTGCAGGCACGCCGCCCGCAGGACGCCGCGCCGCTGCACGATGCGATCGCCGCGGCGCGCCAGCGCGGTCTGCGCCGCCTGATCGCGATCGGCGAGGGCGCGCGATGCACCAGCATCGCGATCGTGCCGCTGGCCGCGCCGGACCCGGGCCACCACGCGGCCACGCTGCTCATGTTCGGCAAGCGCACGGTCTGCGAGACGCTGTCGGTGCAATGCTTCGCGCGCTGCCACGGCCTGACCGTCGCGGAGACCCGCGTGCTGGTCGAGCTGTGCCGCGGCACGCCGCCTTGCGAGATCGCGAACGAACTGGGCGTCGCGATCTCGACGGTGCGCACGCAGATCGGCAACGTCCGGCTCAAGACCGGCGCGCAGAGCATCCGCGCGCTGGTGCGACAGGTGGCGGTGCTGCCGCCGCTGATGGGCGTGCTCGGCCGCCGCAGCGCCTTGCCGGCTTGACGACGCTGCTCAGCGGCTCGTCTCGCGGGACGGCGTCGTCGGCTTGGTCATCTTCGGCGGATCGAAGCGCCGCTCCGGCTTGGGCGCGCGCTCGTACAGCCCCTGCACCTTCGGGATGTTGAGCTCGATGTCGCGGATGCGCGTCGGCCCCGACGGGTGGGTGCTGATGAACTCGGGCGGTGCGCCCTTGCTCGCCTCGGCCATCTTCTGCCACAGCGTGACGCCGGCCCGCGGGTTGTAGCCGGCGCGCGCGGCGAGCTCCAGGCCGACCAGATCGGCTTCGCTCTCGTCCTCGCGGCCGAAGCGCAGGTTCAGCAGCTGCCCGCCGAGGCCCGCGACGCCGCGGCCGATGTCGCCCAGGCCGAACAGCGCCGCACCGATCTCGATCGCGCCGCGCGTGGCCATGCTCTTGCCCATCTGCTCGCGCGCGTGCTCGCGCAGTGCGTGGGTCATCTCGTGGCCCATCACCATCGCGACCTCGTCGTCGGTGAGCTGCAGCTGCTGCAGGATGCCGTAGTAGAACGCGATCTTGCCGCCCGGCATGCAGAACGCGTTGATCTGCTTGCTGCCGATCACGTTGACTTCCCACTTCCAGTTGCGCGCGCGCTCGTTCCACTCGTAGGTGAACGGGATGATGCGCTCGGCGATCGCGCGCAGCCGGATCACCTGCGGATGGTCGGGCGGCGCCAGCGCGTCTTTCTGCGCGGCGCCCTGCTGCATCTGGCGGTACTGCTGTGCGGCGGCCTGCTCGATCTGCTCGGCCGAGACGAGCTTCGAGAGGCTGGACGGCGGCCCGACGTCGACACCCTCGCGCGCCCACGCCGGCACGCTGCCGGCCAGCAGTGCGCTGGCGGCACCGCCGAGCAGCGCGCCGCCGAACAGCCGGCGCTGCGCCGAGCGCAGCCCGCTG
>DATEFR010000531.1:0-13662 GCA_035280545.1 Burkholderiaceae bacterium
CAATCCACGACCGAAGTGAGCCGGCCGCGACGAAAGGAGCACCGTCATGAACCCCGAGCATCAGACCGCCTACGGCGTCTTCAAGCCGATCGGCCACGTGGTGATGTCGTTCGCCGCCGAACACGACGCGCGCGACGCGCGCAGCGCGCTGCTGAAGCAGGGCGTGCCGCAGGGCGACATCGTCCACTACTCGCCCGACGAGATGAAGCAGCAGGCCGATGCCGACATCGAGTCCGCCAGCTTCCTGTCGACCGTGGGCCAGGAGCTGAATCTCGTGCGCGCGCACCGTGCGCTGGCCGAGCAGGGCAGCAGTTTCCTGGTCGTGCGCGCGGCCGACGACGACACGATAGACCGCGTGGCCGGCGTCGCGCGCCGCTTCCGCGCCCAGCGCGCGCAGCGCTATGGCCGCTTCATCGTCGAGGAGCTGGTGCCCTGAAGGCGGTTCGTTGGCGGGCCGCGCCGGCTGCGCGTCGGCGGGCATCGGCATCGTCCTACGGGCACGGTCTGGGTCGCCCGACACGATGGTGGCGACGCGCCTGATCGTGCCGCGCTTGCCGCTGCGCCAGACTGAACTCTCTGTTCATAGCCTCATCGGGAAGGAATCCGCCATGACCATGTCGACCTATCCATCCACGACGAATCCTTCGACCTCCTCATCGTATGGTTCTTCGTCGAGCACCAGCAGCGGCGGCGATGCACTCGATCGCCTGTCTGATCGCGCCGAAGCGGCCGTCGACCGCGCCGGTCCGATGCTGGACCGCCTGTCTTCGCGTACGCAGGAATCGATGCATCGAGGCGTCGACGCGATGCGCGATGCTTCCGACCGGCTGCGCGAGCGTGCAGGCCGCGCCTCCGACATGACGGTCGGTTATATCCAGCAGGAGCCGGTCAAGTCCGTGCTGATCGCGGCAGCCGTGGGCGCCGCCGTGTTCGGAATCGCGGGACTGGTGACGCGCTGGCGCCACCACTGACCGTGCTCACAACGTCACCGGAGGTATCCCCATGCTGAAGTGGGCCTTGATCTTCGCGGTGGTCGCGCTCGTCGCCGGCTTGTTCGGTTTCACCGGCATTGCGGCAGGCGCGGCCAGCATCGCGCAGTTGCTGTTCGGTCTGTTCGTGCTGCTGTTCCTGGTGTTCCTCGTGCTGGGGCTGCTGGGGATAGGCGCGGTCAGCAAATAGCGCGTTGGCGGCGGCGCAGGGCGGCGGCGGCGCGCCAGTCGGGCACCGCGCGGCGTCGCGCCATCTGGCGCCGCTTCGCATCGAGGTAGGCCGCGAGCTCGACCTCGTGCAACTGGCGCGGGTAGCGTTCGGTCGCCGCGAACCAGCTGCGCAGCCGCCGTTCGCGCAGCGCCGCCTCGTCAGGGGCGTTCGCGGAGGGGGTCGCATCGCCGAGATAGGCCTCGATCGCGAGGTAGTAGCGCATCGTGTTGCGCTCGATCACGCCGCGCAGGCCGCGCACGTAGCGCAGCGTGCCGTCGTCGTTGCGGCCCTCGACGCTGAAGCCGACCTTGTCGCGTCCCAGGGTCGCCAGGTACGCCGACATCGCGGCGCGTGCCGCCAAGCCGTAGCCGTACGCGTACGACCAATGGATGAAGCTGCGGCCGCGATCCAGCGGCACCGCCTCGAGCATCACGTGGTAGTCGCTGGTGCCCAGCGGCCCTTCCTCCGCGGTCAGCACGATCTGCAGGTAGTCGGGGCGCGCCGTCACGATCCGGTAGTCGAACGCGACGTCGTGGCCTTCGTCCTTCGGGTCGTCGTTCTTCGGGCCTATCGTCACGTTCAGTGTCTGGGCGGCGCCGCTCGAGGCGCTGCAGCGCTTCACGTTGATGTGCAGGATCATGATGTCGCACCAGCGCTGCGCCCCCTGCAGCAGGCGGCCGACTTCGGCGTACGGCCGGTCGAGGCGGGCATAGACATCTCCTTCGAGGCGCTCGGGCGTCTCGTGCGATTCGAGATGCAGCGGCCGGTTGAACGGGTTGCTGGCGAGCTCCTGCTGCAGCGCGCGATGACGTGCCTGCAGCGATGGCGCATCCTGCGCCAGCACGGGCACGGTAGCGCCGGCGAGCCATGCCGCCGCGCAATATCGCCACAGCGCCGGCCAGCCCATCGTGTCGTCCTCCTATAACCAGTACGACCACAGGCGCGCGAACATCTCGGCGAGCCGCCGGCTCGGCGGCCGGCGCCGCCACTCGGCCAGCGTGATCTCGCGCGATGCGTCCAGGTCGCGCTCGAAGGCGGCATGCATCTGCCGCGCGAAATCGGCGCCGAGCACGACCGCGTTGACCTCCTGGTTGTGCACGAAGCTGCGCCAGTCCAGGTTGGCCGAGCCGACGCTGGACCACACGCCGTCGATCACCGTGGTCTTCGAATGCAGCAGCGCGTCGCGGCGCTCGTAGATCTTCACGCCTGCTTCGAGCAGTTCGTCGTAGTACGAGCGCCCAGCTTGCAGCACCAGCCACGAGTCGGTGCGGCTGGGCAGCAGCAGCTTCACGGCAACGCCACGCGCTGCGGCCCGCTGCAGCGCGTTGAGGAACTGCGGATCCGGCGCGAAGTACGCGTTGGTCAGCAGGATGTCGGTCTCGGCGCTGTTGATCGCCGACAGCAGCGTCGCGTAGATCGGGCTGTACGGCGCATCGGGCGAGCTGCCGATCGCCCGCATCACCTCGTTGCCGGCGCGCTGCAGCGGCGGGAAGTACTTGCGCGGCGGCAGCGGCTCGCCGCGCTGCCGCTGCCAGGTGTCGAGGAACATGCGCTGGAACTCGGCCACCACCGGGCCTTCGATCAGCAGATCGGTGTCGCGCCACGGCAGCATCTCTTCCTTAGCCGGCGCTGGCGCAGCCTGCTGCGGCAGCTCTTGCCCCGCACGCTCCGGCGTGGCCCGCTCTCGCGATCCGCCCGAGTAGATGCTGGTGACGTTGATGCCGCCCAGGAACGCACGGCGACCGTCGACGATCAGCAGCTTGCGATGATCGCGCTGGTTCGGGTTCCAGGCCGTCTTCGCGGCCAGCGGATTGATCGGATTGAACTCGAGCACGCGGATGCCTTGCCCGCGCAGGCTGTCGAAGAAGCCCGAGGTCGTGCCGATGGCGCCTATGCTGTCGTGGATCAGGTTGACCTGCACGCCTTCGCGCTGCTTCGCGATGAGTGCCGCGGCGAAGCGCTTGCCGACCTCATCGTCCTTGAAGATGTAGCTCTCGAGGTTGATGTGGTCGCGCGCGGATGCGATCGCCTTGAACATCGCGGCGTAGGTCGCCTCGCCGTCCTGCAGCAGCGTGACCTTGTTGCCGGCGATCAGCGGGGTGCCTGCGGCCGCCTGTTCGGTGGCGAGGTGGCGGTCGAAGATGCTGGTCGGCTTGCTGCTTTCGTCCTTCAGCGTCTCGACGATCGCGGCGCTGCGGCGCTCCGACAGCGGCGCACTCGCGCCGGCCAGCTGCACCCGCGGCGCCTCGGGCGGCACAGGGCCCGTGGCGGGCGGCGATGCGCAGCCTGCCAGCAGCAGTACAGCAGCCGCCGCGAGGGCACTGGCCATCGCGGCCCGGGCTGGCATCACGGTCGTGCAGAGCCGTGTCTGAACAGGTTGACGATGGCCAGAAGAATGATGGCGCCGAGCAGCGAGACACCCAGGCTCGGCAGACTGAAGTCGCTCTGGTTGATGGTCGCGACGCCGAACACCGGCGCGAGCAGCCAGCCGCCCAGCAACGCCCCGATCACGCCGACCACGATGTTCAGGATCACGCCCTGCTGTGCATCGGTACGCATGACCAGACTGGCGAGCCAACCGATGACGCCGCCGACGATTAGCCAGATGATGAGGTTCATGGTGGAGCTCCTTGAAGAGGTGTTGGCCGGCCCGAACCGCGGCCTGTGCAGGCTCTGTCTGCAATCGGCGTTCCCATGTCGCGTCCCCTCGTGGCGTCAACGCCGGCGTGCGGGCACCGCGTTCACCCAGGCGACATACGCGTCGACCCAGCTTTGCAGGAACGAACGTGTCGAGTCGTTGTGGATGTCGCCCCAGGCATCCAGCATCCCTTCGGTGTAGCGCAGGAAGACCTCGGGTTGCGCGAGCGTCGGCGCGTCCAGGTAGGCGAGCACGCCGCGCAGATGCTGCTGCGCGACCGCCGTGCCGACCGCGCCGATCGAGATGCCGACGATGCCGGCCGGCTTGCCGGCGAACGAGTTGGTGCCGTACGGCCGCGACGCGATGTCGATCGCGTTCTTCAGCACGCCGGGGATCGAGCGGTTGTACTCGGGCGTCACGAACAGCAGCCCGTCGGCCGCTTGGATCTCGCGTTTCAGGCGCTGCGCCTGCGGCAGCATGTCCTGGTCATCGTCCTGGTTGTAGAGCGGCAGGTCGTCGATGCGGATGTGCTGCGCGACGAAATCCGCCGGCAACAGCTTCGCGATCGCGAGCGCGAGCAGGTGGTTGTAGGAGTCGCGGCGCAGGCTGCCGGTGAGCACGACGATGCGGCGCGTCGCGCCGGCCGGTTGTTCGTCGCGGGCGGGGCGGGTGCCGGTGTCGGTGTCGGAATAGGTCATGGCATTCATCTTCGTGGGGTCGTGTGGCGGTGGGAAATCTTGCGGCAACACCTGCCGCCGGGCGGCGTGCCGTCTCGAGGTGAGTCCGACGCTGCGGCAACGCGCATGCCCGGTGCCCCGGGCGCGCCGCTTGCCCGGGCGCGCGAGTCGAAGACGAACCAGGAGGATTTGCGATGACGACGACCCCGCACGCGCGGCCGCCCTGTGTCTCGGTCGTCATTCCGACGTTCCGAAGCCTGGACCTGCTGCACCGCTGCCTGTCGGCCGTGCTGGCGCAGCGCCTGCCGGGGCGCGGCTTCGAGGTCGTCGTGGTCGACGGCGGGCACGACGACGACACGCGCGACTTCATCGAGGCGCTGGCGCGCGACGTGCCGGCATCGATCCGGCTGCGCTACCTGTGCGCGCGCGACGGCCGCGGTCCGGTCGCGGCGCGCAACCGCGGCTGGCGCATGGCATCGGCCGGGCTGATCGCATTCGCCGACGACGACACGGTGCCCGCGGCCGATTGGCTGATCGAAGGGGAGCGGGCGATGCGCGCGCATCCCGATTGGGCCGCTGCCTGCGGACGCGTCGAGATGCCCGAGCGGGATGCGGCGACCGGCCCTGCGCGCATGACGCAGGGCCTCGCAATCGCCGAGTCCGTCACCGCGAACGTGTTCGTGCGGCGCTTCGCGCTCCAGGCGATCGGCGGCTTCGACGAGCGCTTCAAGCGCGCCTGGCGCGCCGACTCCGATCTGCGGTTTCGCCTGGCCGCGCAGGTGGGTGAGGTGGGTCGCATTCCGTTCGCGGTGGTGCGGCTTGCGGTGCGGCATGCGTCCTGGGGCGTCAGCCTGCGCCAGCGGTGCGATGCGTTCTTCGACGCGCTGCTGCACGAGAAGCAGCAGCCCACACGATTGCGGGGAGACGCTGGTTTCCGCCGACGACAACGGCTATCGTGAAGGCCTCGCGTTCTTGTCGAGGCACTCTTGTCAGTCGCGAAGACGTCGTCGACGTGGAGGCGGTTCGGCCGATGGATGGTCGCGGCCGCGCTGCTGGTCCTGGCCCTGGTCATCGCCTGGGCCGTGGCGGACGAGTTGCAGACCTCGCGCCGGCAGGCGGCTTGGCTGAGCGGGCGGGCCGCCGCGCTGCACTACGAGGTCAAGCCCGGGCCCAGCCCGGCGATCCGCTTCCCGGGCAACGGCCCATTCGACAAGCGCTACGGCTATCACCAATTGCCCGATCTGGTCGAGCAGCTGAAACGACAGGACTACGCGGTCGTCGAACAGGCGCGCATGTCGCCGCAGATGATCGAGCTGATCGACCAGGGCCTGTTCGCGATCTACCGCGAGAAGACGCAGGCCGGCCTGGCGCTGAACGACTGCCGCGGCCAGCCCATGCTGGCGGCGTCCACGCCCGAGCGCCGCTATGCGGGCTTCGAGGCCGTGCCGCGGCTGCTGGTCGACGTGCTGCTGTTCATCGAGAACCGCGAGCTGCTCGACCCGGACGCGCCGCAGCGCAATCCGGCGATCGACTGGGCGCGCTTCGGCAAGGCGGCGGCCGATCAGCTGTGGCGCCACGTCGACGACTCGCATGCGGCCGGCGGCGGCAGCACGCTCGCGACGCAGATCGAGAAGTTTCGCCATTCGCCCGAAGGCCGCACCGAGACGGCGAGATAGAAGCTGCGGCAGATGGCATCGGCCTCGCTGCGCGCTTATCTGGACGGGGCGAACACGTTGCCGCGGCGGCGCCAGATCGTCGTCGACTACCTGAACACGGTGCCGCTGTCGGCACAGGCCGGTTTCGGCGAAGTCAACGGCCTGGGCGACGGCTTGTGGGCCTGGTATGGCCGCGATTTCGACGAGCTGAACAAGCTGCTCGCGATGCCCATCGCCAGCGACGAGCCGCTGCTGCCGCAACGCCGCGCGCTGGCGTTCCGCCAGGCGCTGGTGCCGCTGCAGGCGCGGGCCTTCAAGCAGGCGCTGTCGCTGATGGTCGCGCAGCGTCGCCCGTCGTACTACCTGGCGCAGGGCGATGACGGCGGCGACGAGGACGAGTTGCCGCTGCGCCAGTTGACCGACGGCTACTTGCGGGCGCTGGCCGAGGCCGGCGTCATCCCCTCCGCGTTGCGCGATGCCGCGTTGCCGCTGGCGTTGAGGCTGCGCGCGCCGACCGTCGCGACCGGGCCCGGCTCGTTCGTCGAACGAAAGGCGGCCACCGCGCTGCGCGGCAAGCTGCAGGGTCTGCTGGCGACGCGACCGTACGACCTGGGCCGGCTCGACCTCGCGGTCGACAGCCCGATCGACGGCGAGGTGCAGCGCGCCGCGACCGCGCTGCTGCGCAGCCTGAACGACGTGCGCGCGGCCAAGGCCGCCGGGCTGTACGGCTTCCGGCTGCTGAGCGACGGCGACGATCCGAGCCGCATCTCGTTCAGCTTCACGCTGTTCGAGCGAGGCGAGCGCAGCAACCTGCTGCGCGTGCAGGCCGACAACGTCGACCAGCCGTTCGACATCAACGAAGGGGCGCGCCTGGACCTCGGCTCGACCTCGAAGCTGCGCACGCTGATCACGTATCTCGAGCTGGTGGCGCAACTGCACGAGCGCTGGAGCGGCTTGAGCACGGCGCAGCTGGCCGCGCTGGAGGTCAGCCGCCGCGACGCGATCAGCCGCTGGGCACGCGACTACCTGGCGCACGCCGGCGACAAGAGCCTGCCGGCGATGCTGGAGGCCGCGATGCTGCGCAGCTACTCGGCGAGTCCGGCCGAAGGTTTTTTCACCGGCGGCGGGCTGCACCACTTCGAGAACTTCGAGCCGGCCGACAACCGCCGCACGATGAGCGTGCGCGAGGCGCTGACGCGCTCGGTGAACCTGGTGTTCATCCGCCTGATGCGCGACATCGTCCAGCACGTGATGGCGCGCGGCGAAGACGAGCGCGCCGCGCTGCTCGACGATGCGACGAACCCGCGGCGCCGCGAGATCCTTGCGCGCTTTGCCGACAAGGAAGGCCAGGCATTCGTCGCGCGCTTCTATCGCAAGTACGCGGGCCAGTCCGTGCCCGATGCCGAAGCGCTGCTGCTGCGCGGCATGCGGCCGACGCCGACGCGGCTCGCGTCCACGTTCTTCGGCCTCGAGCCCGATGCCAAGGCCGACGCGCTGGCCGACTTCCTCGCGCGTCATCTGCCCAATGCGGACCGCTCCGATCCGGCGCTGCAGGCCCTGCAGCAAGGCTACGGCGCCGAGCGCTGGTCACTGGCCGATCGCGGCTACCTGGCCGGGCTGCACCCGCTGGAGCTGTGGGTCGCGGGGCATCTGCGTCATCACCCGAAGGCCACGCTGCGCGATGTGATCAAGGCGAGCCGCGAGCAGCGCCAGGAGGTCTATGTCTGGCTGTTCAAGACCCGACACAAAGGCGCCCAGGATGCGCGCATCCGCAACCAGCTCGAGGTCGAGGCCTTCACCGAAGTTCACCGCATGTGGCGGCGGCTGGGCTATCCGTTCGGCGCGCTGACGCCGTCGTACGCGAGCGCGCTGGGCGCCTCCGGCGACCGGCCGGCGGCGCTGGCCGAGCTGATGGGCATCGTCGTCAACGGCGGGCTGCGCCTGCCGGTCACGCATGTTGCGGCGCTGGAATTCGCGCAGGGCACGCCCTACGAAACCCGGCTCGAGTACCGGCCGCCGAAACCCGAGCGCGTGCTCGAGTCCGCGGTGGCCGACGTCGTGCGGCGCGCGGTGATCGGCGTCGTCGAGGATGGAACCGCGAAGCGCCTGAAGGGCGCGCTGGTGCGACGCGACGGCCATGTCGTCGAGATCGGCGGCAAGACCGGCACCGGCGATCACCGGTTCGACACCTATGGGCGCGGCGGCAGGCTGATCGCGTCGCGCGTCGTCGATCGCTCGGCGACGCTGGTGTTCCTGATCGGCGACCGTTACTACGGCACGATGATGGCGTACGCGCACGAGCCGTACGCCGCGAACTACAAGTTCACCAGCGCGATGCCCGTGCAGCTGCTGAAGGCGCTGGCGCCGACGCTGCTGCCGCTGCTCGAGGACGGCGGCGGCTGCAGCGGCGCGCGCGATGGCCGCAAGTAGGGCGCTCGCTCGCGTCAGAGCGACGCCGCCCTCTGGCTCGAGGCTTCCGTGCCCAGCCAGCGCAGGATCGTCTGCGCATCGCGCGAGCGCTGCGAACGCTTGGCGGCGCCCAGCAGCACGATGGTCACGGTGCGCTGGCCGAATGCCGCGCGCATGCCCAGGCAGCGCCCCGCGTCGTTCGTGTAGCCGGTCTTGGACAGCAGCACATGCCAGCTCGCGGTGCCGACGAGTCCGTTGGTGTTGTGCACCAGGCGAGAGCGGCCGTTGAGCTGCACGGCCTGGCTGCGCTGGCTCGTGATGCGCGCGATCGCCGGGTAGCGCGCCGCGGCCTGGAGGATCGCGGCCATGTCGCGCGCGCTCGAGAGGTTGCGAGCCGACAGCCCGGTCGGCTCTTCGATCCGCGTCTGCATCAGTTCGAGCGCGGCGATCTTGCGCTGCATGTCCGCGTCGAAGCCCGCCGGCCCGCCGGGATGATGGCGGGCCAGCGCGGCCATCGCGCGGTTGTCGGACGCGAGCAGCGCAAGCTCGAGCAGCGTGGCGCGTGTCGCGATCGTGCCGACCCGGATGCAGCCGCGGTCGCGGCTATCGGGATCGGTGTCGACCGCCTCGATGCGCAGCGTCTCGTCCAGGTCCTGCCGGGCATCGAGCACGACCATCGCGGTCATCAGCTTGGTCAGCGAGGCAATCGGCACGGCACGGTCGGCGTCCTTGTGGAGCAGGACGTCGCCGCTGGTGTCGTCGATCACCAGCACATGCGGCGATTCGAACCGGGCGGCGGCCGCCCAGCTGCCGGAGGCGAGCATCAGCAGCAGCGCGAACAGGGCAGCCTTGCGCAACATGGGCTCCACCGGCACGCGCAGCGCGGGCCGGCCCGTGGTGGCACATGCGTGCTCAACGAACCGGTTGTCGCGCCGGCTGACGACTGTCTTTCGCGACCCCTCAAGTGAGTGTCGCCGCGGAGGTCAGCGGATCGGCGAGTGCTCGAAGTCGTCCTGCGCGATGCGCAGCGTGCGCATCAGATCCTGCGCGTGACGCGCCGGCACGCCGAGGTTGGAGCCGCCGAAGTCGGGCAGCGTCGCGCGGTTGATCGCCATGACCTCGCCGTTCGCGTTCAGCACCGGCCCGCCGCTGCCGCCGGAGGTCGTCTGCGCGTCGTAGACGACCGCCTCGGTCGAGACCTGTCCGACGATGCCGCGGCTCGCGAGCGGTTCGATCAGGCCGGCCCGCGCGAGCTCGACCGCGGCACGTTCGGCGTCGACGCCTTTGGGGCCGCCCAGTTTCGCGACGAACGCGTCGCCGGCGCGCGCCAGCATCGCGCGTATTCCGGTCGGGAAGCCGAGCACGACGGCCGCCTCGCCGGGCGCGGGCGCGCGGCTCGCCAGCGGCAGCGGCGTCACCGTGCGTGCCGCGCCGTCGCCTTGCAGGACTGCGACGTCGTGCGTTTCGCTGGTGCCCAGCACCTTCAGGTCGAACGGCTGGGAGGCGCCGCGCAGGTAGCCCTTCATGCGCAGCGTCACCGGCTCCAGCCCCAGCGCGCGTATCGCCGGCAGCGAGGCGCTGTCCTCCCACGGCAGCGCGACATGCCGGTTGGTCAGCAGGATGCCGTCGTCCGCCGCGACGAAGGCCGTGCCCGAGAACCCGATCTCGAGCGGCGGGCCCTTGCCCTCCAGCGTCATCAGCGGCCGGCCGTCGGCCATGCGCACCGGGCTGCCGTCCGCGGCGACGGCGAAGCGCAGCGATCGCCGCGTCGCCGGATCCTGGAAGCCGAAGCTGCCCTGCACCAGCGCGACCGAGCCGGACGAGAGCGAGATGATGCGGGCCGCCGCTGCCGAGCCGTTCTCGAGCAGCTTGATGCGCTCGCCGGTGTCGGTGATTCCCTTGTCGAGCTCGTCGCGCAGCGAACTGAGCTCGCCGCGCGTCAAGGTCCGGCCCTCGAGCCGGCTCAGCATGTCGGCCACGTCGGAGACGCGGTTCTGCTCGCGTGCCAGTTGCCGCTCGAGGTCGTGCGTCTGCAGGCCCAGGTAGGCGAGCACCGCGGCCAGTCCGGCGAACGCTATCGTGATGCCGATGCGGGCGCGGCGCCAGGCATGCGCGACGAGGCCGCGCGGCTTCGCGCGGGCCAGGCGCAACGCCTGGAACCAGCGGTGCGTCGGGTGGTTCTGCGCGATTGCCGTGGCGGCCGGTGGAATGGCGTCCGCATGCCCGACCGGGGGTGCGAGCGCACCTTGTGCGCCATACCGGAAGCTCAGCACCGGCCCGTCGGCGATCTCGATCAGATCGCCCGACTCGAGCGGGCAGGCCCGCACCGGCTTGCCGTTGACCCACACGGCCTGATGCTTCGCTGCGACCAGCTCATAACGCGCCCCCGCATGGCACAACGTTGCCGCGTGCGCCGATTCGGCGGCCGCAGCGCCGGGCGCCAACAGAGCGCCGCTCTTTCTCGCGATGTGCAGCGGCGCGGCCAGGATCGCGACCGATTGCCCGCGCAGCGGACCCGACAGGTAGACGATGGCAGCGCCGGTGCGCACATCCCGGCGCACGCGTTCGATGGTGGCTGGCGTGCCCATGTTTCGCTCCCTCAGCAGTCGCCGATCGCGACCCGAGACCTCCGTCTCGCACCTTCGAGCCGAATTGCGGCCGGGCGTTCCCGCCGCCATCGCATCCGCGATCACGCATTCAGGGGGCGCTTCACGCTTGTTGCATGACGTGCGCGAGCGCCGCGCGCAAAGCCTGCAGCTTCGGCGGCTTGGCGAGCATCTGGTCCACGTGCGCGGGAATGTCGCCATCGGCCGCGAGGCGCTGGCCCCAGCCGGTCAGCATGATGACCGGCGTGTCCGGATCGATTTCCTTGGCGGCCGCGGCGACACGGCGCCCGTCGACATACGGCATGCCGAGATCCGTGATCACCACGTCGAACGGCCGGCCGCTGGCGCGTGCCGCTTGCAGCGCATCGATCCCGGCCTGGCCGCCGCCGGCGACCGTGATGCCGTGCCCGTCCAGCGCCAGCGTTTCGCTCAGCGTCTTGAGCATCACCGGATCGTCGTCGACCAGCAGCAGGCTCAGCGGCTCGTTCGGCGCTGCGAGCGGAACCGGCATGGTCTGCGGCCGCGCCGTTTCCTGCGCCGGCGGGAACGCGATGCGCATCGTCGTGCCGCGGCCGACCTGGCTGTCGATCTCGATGTCGGCGCCGTGGCGCTGCACGACGCCGTACACCATCGCCAACCCCAGGCCCGTACCGCGTTCGCCCTTGGTCGTGAAGAACGGTTCCAGGCAGCGGCGTCGCGTCGCCTCGTCCATGCCGACGCCGGTGTCGGTCACCTCCAGTCGCACCGCCGGCTGAGCGGCGTCGGCCGGACGCCGCGTGCGCAGCGTCAGCGTGCCGCCGGACGGCATCGCGTCGACCGCGTTGAACACGAGGTTGATCAGCGCTTCGCGCAGTTCGGATTCGGTGCCCAGCACCGCCGGCAGTTCGTCGGCGAGGTCCAGCTTCAGCGTGACGACCGCGCCGCGCTGCTGCGGCATGTCGTACCAGCGCGCCCGTGTCAGCTCGACCACGTGGCGGACCAGCTCGTTGAGCTGCACCGGGCGCAGCTCGGCCTGCCGCTCGCGCTGGCGGTAGAACTCGCGCATCCGCGCGACGGTGGCGGCCACGTCGTCGATCGCCATCGCGATCGTCTGCAGCTGCGTGCGGCCGCGCTCGCTCAGGTTGGTTTCGCGCTCGAGCAGGTTCTCGGTGTACAGCGCGACCGGCGAGATCGCGTTGTTGATGTCGTGCGCGATGCCGCTGGCCATCTCGCCCAGCGCCCGCAGCCGCTCCTGCTGCATCACGCTCTGCTGGGTCTGGCGCAGGTCGTCGTAGGCCTGCTGCAGCGATGTGTGAAGCTCGGCCTGCTTGGCCGCCAGCGCGACATGCGAGCTCAGCTGGCGCAGGAATTCGCATTCGCCGCTGTCGAACGCCTGCGGCGCATGGCGCGCGGCGATCAGGATGCCGAACACGCGGCTCTCCGTCTGCAACGGCGCCGCGACCAGCGAGCGCAGCCCGGCGCGCAGCAGGCGCCGCGGGAACGCGAACGCCAGCTCGGCGGTGTCGGCCTCGTAGACCAGATGCCCGCGCACGCAGTGCGACAAGCCGTTCTCGTCGATGGGCACGCTCGCGTTCTCGGGCATCGCGAGCTCCAGCGCCAGCGCCGCGCTGTGCGCGCCGACCCGCGTGACCGTCAGCCGGTTGTCCAGCGCGTCGTAGCGGCAGATGCAGCTGAAGTCCACCGGCAAGCGCTCCTCCAGGCGGCGGATCGCGACCTGGTAGATGCTCTGCAGGTCCTGTCGCTCGCCGATCGCGGTGGTGATCTGGTCCAGCAGGCTCAGCCGCTCGAGCTGCGCCTGCAGGCGCAGCTCGGCGCGCTTGCGGTCGGTGATGTCGGTCGAGATGCCGAACACGCCGTGCACGCGGCCCTCGGCATCGCGCAGCGGGCATTTGACCGACACGTAGGTGTGCAGCCCGTCGTCCAGCGGCACCTCCTCCTCGGCGACCACCGGCGCCTGCGCCTCGGCGACGCGCAGGTCCACCGTGCGAACGGCCGCGGCGATCTCGGCGGGGAACAGCTCGTCGTCGCGCTTGCCGATCACGTCGCCGTCGGCGAGATGGAACAGCTCGTGGTAGCGGCGGTTGACCATCACGTAGCGGCCTTCGAGGTCCTTCACGTAGATCACCGCCGCGGTGTTGTCGATGATCCCGCGCAGCAGCTCCTGGCTCTCGCGGATCGCCGCTTCGGCGCGCTGCCGTTCGTGCACTTCGGCGCGCAGCCGCTCGGTGGTCTGCGCGAGCTCGGCGGTGCGCTCGACGACGCGTTCCTCGAGCTCGTCGCGGGAACGCTGCAAGGCCTGCGATTGCGCCTGGATGCGCTCGGCCATCGTGTTGAAGCCGTCGGCCAGCTGCTTGAGCTCGCCGCGTCCGCCGCGGTCTAGCGCGCGCGCCGACAGGTCGCCGCCGGCCAGCGCCGAGGCGGCCGTGCCGAGCGCGCGCAGGGATCGCACGATGCTGCTCGCGAACAGCAGCCCGAAC
>DATEFR010000532.1:0-10124 GCA_035280545.1 Burkholderiaceae bacterium
GCCGCGGCGCGGCGCCAGAAGTGGATCGACCAGGCGCAGTCGCTGAACATCTACATGGCCGGCGCATCGGGCAAGAAGCTCGACGAGACCTACAAGCTCGCGTGGCTGCGCGGGTTGAAGACGACCTACTACCTGCGCACGGTCGGCGCGACGCATGCGGAGAAGTCCACCGTGAAGGCGGGCCATCTGAATGCGGTGTCGTCGAGCGGCGGCGAGTCGGCCGTGCACGCGGCGCCCGGCAGCGCGCGTCCGGCCGATGTGGCATTGAGCGCGCCCAACACACCGAGTGCGACGAGCGTGCTCGCTGCGAGCGAGCCGGCGACCGACATCAAGTTCTGCGCGATCGACGACCCCACATGCGAGGCTTGTCAGTGATGCAGCATCGCGCGCGAGTGCGCGCGATCTGATCGAACGCGGTGTCGTCGCGACGTGTCGAGTTCGGCAAAGTCGATGCGATACCGCAACAACCAAAGAGCTCGAATGTCAAGAAGTGCTTGGGGTATTCGCGCAACACTCTCATAATGACGAAGCACAGGAAATTCCACCATGCTGGTTTGGGACGAAGAAGTTAGACCTTCGACACTTCACAACGCGACGACTGCGCAGAACCTTCCGTCTTCCGCGCAGGCTGCCTTCCTGTCTCCGATGGTCGCGCCCGTCTCCGCAGTGCCTCCCGCATCGTCTTCCGCAGCGCCTGCTGCGACGGCTGGCGCCACGCCGCGGCGCGAAGTCGACGATGCGATGGCGACGCGCCGCGTCCGCGCGGCCGACAAGCGCATCATCAACGGCCAGACCGATGTCAATCAGCTGGTTCCGTTCAAGTACAAGTGGGCCTGGGAGAAGTACCTCGCCACCTGCGCGAACCACTGGATGCCGCAAGAGGTCAACATGTCGCGCGACATCGCGACCTGGAAGGACCCGAACGGTCTCTCGGAAGACGAGCGCCGCATCATCAAGCGCAACCTCGGCTTCTTCGTGACGGCCGATTCGCTGGCCGCGAACAACATCGTGCTGGGCACGTACCGCCACATCACCGCGCCCGAGTGCCGCCAGTTCCTGCTGCGTCAGGCGTTCGAAGAGGCGATCCACACGCACGCGTACCAGTACATCGTCGAGTCGCTCGGGCTGGACGAGAGCGAGATCTTCAACGCGTACCACGAGGTCGCGTCGATCCGCGACAAGGACGAGTTCCTGCTGCCGTTCATCGAGCAGATCATGGACCCGAACTTCCACACCGGCACGCTCGAGAACGACCAGAAGCTGTTGCAGTCGCTGATCGTGTTCGCGTGCTTGATGGAAGGCTTGTTCTTCTACGTCGGCTTCACGCAGATCCTCGCGCTGGGCCGCCAGAACAAGATGACCGGCGCGGCCGAGCAGTACCAGTACATCCTGCGCGACGAGTCGATGCACTGCAACTTCGGCATCGACCTGATCAACCAGATCAAGCTCGAGAATCCGCAGCTCTGGACGGCGCAGTTCAAGGCCGAGATCAAGGCGCTGTTCCTGAAGGCGGTCGAGCTCGAATACCGCTACGCCGAAGACACGATGCCGCGCGGCGTGCTGGGCCTGAACGCGTCGATGTTCAAGGGTTATCTGCGCTACATCGCGAACCGGCGTGCCACGCAGATCGGATTGGAAGAGCTCTTCCCGAACGAGGAAAACCCGTTCCCGTGGATGAGCGAGATGATCGACCTGAAGAAGGAACGCAATTTCTTTGAAACCCGCGTCATCGAATACCAAAGCGGTGGCGCGCTTTCCTGGGACTGAATCGGGCGCCCGCAAGTGCCCAAAGCGCCGGATCAACAACGTCCGGCATGTGTGAAGAGAGATCAAGATTGGCGCGACGTGATGCATCGACATAGAAGCGATGCGCGCGTCTCGCAACCGGATTCACCGTAACGGAGCGCCCCTCCTGGGCAAATTCGAGCGGTGGATAGCTGCCTCGCACCGGCAATCCGGCCGATGCGAGGCGGTTCTTGTGTAACTTGATCAAGGAGAAACGAAATGGCAACTGCGAAGAAGGCTGCGGCGAAAAAAGCCCCGGCGAAGAAGGCTGCGGCGAAAAAGGCCCCGGCGAAGAAGGCTGCGGCGAAGAAGGCCCCGGCCAAGAAGGCGGCGAAGAAGGCCCCGGCGAAGAAGGCCGCGGTCAAGAAGGCGCCGGCCAAGAAGGCCGCGAAGAAGGCGCCTGCGAAGAAGGCTGCCAAGAAGGTCGCGAAGAAGGCGCCTGCGAAAAAGGCTGCGAAGAAGGCCGCGAAAAAGGCGCCTGCCAAGAAGGCCGCCAAGAAGGCGCCTGCGAAAAAGGCTGCCAAGAAGCCTGCCGCGAAGAAGCCTGCTGCGAAGAAGGCGCCGGCTGCCCCGGCTGCCGCTGCCGCCCCGGCGGCCCCCGCGAAGACCGCGCTGAGCCCTCAGGCAGCGTGGCCCTTCCCGACGGGTGGCAAGCCCTGACGGCACAGCCTCGAAAAAAGCCCGGCGCGAGCCGGGCTTTTTTTCGTCCGTACGCCGCGGCGATCAGGCGCCCAGCAGCGCGCGCTCCAGCACGTGGTTCTGTCCGCCGCGATTCGCGATCTTGATCGCACCGACCTTGTTGCCGAGCTCGACGCAGCGCACCAGGTCCCAGCCCTTTTCGATGCCGTACAGCAGCGCCGCGCGGAACGCGTCGCCGCAACCGGTCGGGTCGACGATTGCGCTGGCCGGAACGCCGTGCACGCGCGTGCGCACGCCTTGCTGCCACAGGTCGCAGCCTTCGGCGGCCAGCGTCACGATCACGCCGCGCAGGTTGGCGCGCGACGACAACGCGGCCAGCGTCAGCCCGGTGCGCTCGCACAGCATCTGCGCTTCGTAGTCGTTCACCGCGATCCAGCTCGCCTGCTCGACGAAGCGGCGCAGTTCGGCGCCATCGAACTGCGGCAGCTGCTGGCCCGGATCGAAGACGAACGGAATGCCCAGCTGGGCCATCTGCGCGGCGTGCTGGATCATGCCGTCGCGTCCGTCGGGGGCGATGATCGCGACGCGGATGTCGTCGCGCGCCGGCACCGCGTTCACGTGCGCCGACTGCATCGCGCCCGGATGGAACGCGTTGATCATGTTGTTGTCGGTGTCGTTGATGATGATCGCCTGCGCCGTGTGGCTGTCGTCTATCGTGCCGATCAGCGCGGTGCTCGCGCCCCACGACTCGATGCGCTTCAGGTACTCGGCGCCGTCGGGGCCTATCGTCGCCATCACCAGCGGCTCGCCGCCGAGCTGGCACAACGTGTAGGCGATGTTGCCGGCGCAGCCGCCCCATTCGCGGCGCAACGTCGGCACGAGGAACGAGACATTCAGGATGTGAAGCTGTTCGGGCAGGATCTGCTGCGCGAACTTGCCGGGGAAGGTCGTGATGGTGTCGAACGCCAAGGAACCGCAGATCAACGCAGGCATGTCATCTCCGAACGAGCCAAGAAGTAGAGGATGTAGGGTGGGATGCCCGAGGCCGGCGCGGCCTCAGGGGTAGAACACTTCGACGGTGTAGCCGCTGACCGGCAGCGTGCCGGCCGCGATCGGCGCCTGCAGCGCGACCTCGCCGCCCGGCGGCAGCATCGTCTGCGTGATGCGGAAGTCGCGTGGCGCGAGTACGCGCCGCGCGAGCAGTTGGCCGCCGACGTCGGTCAACGTCAAGTCGACGTCCGGCAGCGCGACGACCAGGGTCCCGCGGTTGCGCAAGGTCACCGAGAGGCGGAACGCATCGGCGCTGAGGCGGCCGAGCGCCGTGCTGTCGACGACGATGTCATCGATTCGCCGGGGCGTCCCGATGCTGCAACCGGCCAGATCGCACCAGGCAAGCAGCAGCGGTTGAGTCGACGGCCAACGTGCCGCGACCGCGTCGCGGAAGTGATGGGCCGCCTGCAGCACGAACACGAGCGCGAACAATCCGAGCGCGGCACCGAGCGCGATGCGCACGCGCGGCTGTTGCCAGCGTGCGCGCTCGTGCGCCTGGCGCAGGAATTCGGGTGCCGCCGGCTCGCTCGCGGCAGCTGCCTTGGCCGTGGCCGCTTCGCTTTCCAGCGGCATGGGGTCGCTGGCCGGCATCGCGGTGCCCAGGCCGGGGATCACCGGCTCTTCGTCCTCGTCGATCACCAGGTTCGGGTCGAACTGCGCATCGGAGAACTCGTGGCGGTCGCGCTTGTCGACATGAGCCGCCGGCGTCGAGTCCGACTCGGAGGTGCGTCGCTTGCCGAACAGATGCGCGTCGATGCGCTCGACCAGGCCCGGGTCGGGCGATGCGTCATCGTCGTCGCGGCTGTCCAACGGGTGCGAGCTCGGCATCGGGCCGTGCGCGGTGGTGGGGCCCTGCCGCCGGCCGCCATCGTCGCGCTCGCGGTGTTCGTCGGTTCGCGACGGTTGCGGCAAGTCTTCGAAATGCGCGGCCGCGCCACCCGGCGGCGTGTCGCGCTCCAGGTCGAACAGCCCTTCGAGTGCGTTGAACACCTGCTCGCACCGGCCGCAGCGCACCCAGCCTTCGGAGATCTTGAGCTGATCCTGCACGACACGGAACACCGTGCCGCACGAGGTGCATCGCGTGGCGAGGCTCATCAGGCATCCTCCGTGCCGTGCGCGCCGGGAGAGGCCAGGCAGGCAAGGGCCCGGTGGCGGCTCGAGGCCGAAATCATGCCACGCCGACCGTCATGCGGCGCGATGCGCCGTCATCAGGATCCAGCCGTCGAGGTTGTCGGCGACCTCCAGCACAAGCCACGGCGCGTACGCGGCTTTCAGCTCGTCGGCCTGGCGCTCGAGGATGCCTGCCAGGACGAGATCGCCGCCTGGTGCGACGTGCGCGGCCAGCAGCGGCGCGAGCAGCTTCAGGGGGCTTGCGAGGATGTTCGCGTAGACCAGGTCGTATTCGCCGTGCGCGAGCTCGGGCAGCCCCGCGGCGATCGCATCGGCGGCCCCGTTGTCGCGTGCGTTCGCGCGGGTGGCCTCGACGGCGGCCGGGTCGATGTCGACCGCGTCGATTGCATGCGCGCCGTGCAGTGCCGCGCCGATCGCGAGGATCCCGGAGCCGCACCCGTAGTCGAGCACGCGGCGCCAGCGCGCGGCGTGGGTCATGGCGTGCATCGCGGTCCAGCGCAAGCACATCCGGGTCGTCGGGTGCGTGCCGGTCCCGAACGCGAGGCCAGGATCGAGCCGGATCGCGCGCGCCGCATCGGCGGGGGGCGTGTGCCAGCTCGGCACGACCCAGAAGCCGGTCGCGATCTCGACCGGCGCGAACTGCGACTGCGTGAGCCGCACCCAGTCCTGCTCGGCGACCGTTTGCAGCGATTGCACGTGCACGCCGCCGGCCCAGTCCTGCGCCAGCAGCAGCGTCGCCGCGTCGGTGGCCGCGGCCTCGTCGTCGAACAGCGCCTTCACGATCGAGCGCTGCCAGCCCGCGGCCGGCGCCGGCATGCCGGGTTCGCCGAACAGCGCACGCTCGGCCGGCGTTTCGATGTCGGCATCCTCGACCGAGACCGAGAGCGCGCCGAGCTCGTCGATCAGCGCGTCCGATACCGGCTCGACCCGGTCCTCGGGCACGATCAGATGCAGCTCGATCATGCGTCGGCGTTCAGCGCTTGTGCTGGCCCAGCCAGCCTTCGAGATAGTGAATGCTGGTGCCGCCTTCGACGAACTTCGCATCGACCATCAGCTCGCGGTGCAGCGGGATGTTGGTCGAGATGCCCTCGACCACCGTCTCCGACAGCGCGATCCGCATGCGCGCCAGCGCCTGCTCGCGGGTGTCGCCGTGCACGATGATCTTGCCGATCATCGAGTCGTAGTTCGGCGGCACGAAGTAGTTCGTGTAGGCATGCGAGTCGACCCGCACGCCCGGGCCGCCCGGCGGATGCCACATCGTGATGCGGCCCGGCGAGGGCATGAAGTTGTACGGATCCTCGGCGTTGACCCGGCATTCGATCGCATGGCCGCGCATCTGGATGTTGCGCTGGGTGAACGGCAGCTTCTCGTTCGCCGCGACGCGGATCTGCATCTGCACGATGTCGATGCCGGTCACGAGCTCGGTGACCGGATGCTCGACCTGCACCCGCGTATTCATCTCGATGAAGAAGAACTCGCCGTTCTCGTACAGGAACTCGAAGGTCCCGGCGCCGCGGTAGCCGATGCGCTTGCACGCCGCGGCGCAGCGCTCGCCGATGCGTTCGATCGTGCGCCGCGGAATGCCCGGCGCCGGCGCCTCCTCGATGATCTTCTGGTGGCGGCGCTGCATCGAGCAATCGCGCTCGCCGAGCCAGACCGCGTTCTTGTGCTCGTCGGCGAGGACCTGGATCTCGATGTGGCGCGGATTCTCGAGGAACTTCTCCATGTACACGGCCGGATTGCCGAACGCCGCGCCGGCTTCGGCGCGGGTCGTCTGCACCGCATGGATCAGCGCGGCTTCGGTGTGCACGACCCGCATGCCACGCCCGCCGCCGCCGCCGGCCGCCTTGATGATCACCGGGTAACCGATCGCGCGCGCGATCTTGATGATCTCCTTCGGGTCCTCGGGCAGCGCACCTTCCGAGCCCGGCACGCACGGCACGCCGGACTTGATCATCGCCTGCTTGGCCGAGACCTTGTCGCCCATGACGCGGATCGCCGCCGGCGTCGGCCCGATGAACGTGAAGCCGCTGCGCTCGACGCGCTCGGCAAAGTCGGCGTTCTCGGACAGAAAGCCATAGCCGGGGTGGATCGCCTCGGCGTCGGTGACCTCGGCGGTCGAGATGATCGCCGGCATGTTGAGGTAGCTCTGCGCCGACGGCGCCGGGCCGATGCAGACGGCCTCGTCGGCGAGCTTCACGTATTTCGCGTCGCGGTCGGCCTCGGAATAGACGACCACTGACTTGACGCCCAGCTCTCGGCAGGCCCGTTGGATCCGAAGGGCAATCTCCCCTCGATTCGCGATGAGGATCTTCTTGAACATCGTGGGCCGCGCCTTATTCGATGACGAACAAGGGCTGCCCGAATTCGACGGCCTGGCCGTTCTCGCACAGGATGCGCGTGATCGTGCCGGACTTGTCGGCCTCGATCTCGTTCATGATCTTCATCGCTTCGATGATGCAGATCGGCTCGCCTTCCTTGATGGAGGCGCCGACGTCGGCAAACGGCTTCGCGCCGGGGCTGGCTGAACGGTAGAAGGTGCCGACCATCGGCGACTTGACCACATGGCCCGTTTCGGCAGGCGCCTCGGCAGACACCGGCGAAGCGGGCGCCGCTGCGGCCAGGCTCACCGGCGCCGGCTGCGTGATCGGCGCCATCGGAACATAACTGTGCTGGATCGCGGCGGCGGCCGGATCGGACTTCACGATGCGCACCTTGCCATCGGCTTCGGTGATTTCCAGCTCGGAGATGTTCGACTCCGAGACGAGATCGATCAACGTTTTGAGTTTGCGAAGGTCCATGAATGGAGACTCCTGAGTGGCCATTCGACCCCATCGCGGGACGCGTCACGGCCGCGCTCCGGATTGGTGTGGCTTTCTGTATTGATTTCAGCGTCTACGGCTGCGAACGCAAAGCTCGCGAGAGCGAACCAGCGCGGCGGCCGTATGCTGTCCAACGATCGAGGCAAGTTGCCCTTGTAACGACAAAGGCGCAGACTTTACGCGCTTTAGAGCCAGTTGGCGGCAGTTGACAAGAAATTAATCCTAGGGTCAACGCCGATGGCAAGTCGCGCTTCTACTGCACCGTGGTCGCCCAACTTGTCAGCGTTTCGGCGCTCAGCTCACCGAGCTTGCGCTGCCTCAGCGCACCTGCGGAGTCGTAGGCCACGCTGAACGGCAATCCGCCGCCGGCGTTGCCCAACGCGCGTATCCAGTCCAATGCACCGGTTCCGGCGATCGCGATCGAGTAGCTCACCGGACGCTTCGCGAGGAACTCGCGCACCGGCTCGAGCTGGTCGATCGCCAGCCCGACGACTTGCCAGCCGGCGGCCTTGTGGTCGGCGGCGAAGCGGTCGAGCAGCGGCATCTCTCGCACGCACGGTGCGCACCAGGTCGCCCAGAAGTTCAGCAGCAAGGGCTTGCCGAGGAAGTTTGCAAGCGCCAGCTTGCCGCCATCGGGGCGATCGAACTCGTTGCGAAATTCAGCCGAGTCGCCGGCGCTGGCCGTCGTGGTGTCCTGGCGCCGCAGCACCAGCGCGGTCGTGATGCCGGCGCCGGCGGCCGCCACGGCACCGGTCCCGAGGATGAGGCGGCGCCGGTTCACGATGCCGGGCCGCCGTCCAGCAGCTTGCGCAGGGCCGCGAGATCGCCGCGCTGCGTGCGACCGCCCGGGTCCGGTTTCAGTGCGCCGCGCAAGTCATCGTGGTCGAGCACGCGCAGGTGCAAGGTCACGCGCTCGCCGAGCACGGCGCTGCGCTCGGCGATGCTGAGCACATCGACCATGTCGCCCCGCGGCCCCGGCGCGCTGGACACGTCGTAGTCGACCCGGCGGTCGATCAGCGCCAGCTCGGCGGCTTTCGAGTCGTCGCAGAACAGCTCCAGATGGACGTCGTTCAGACGGGTGGCCGTGCCGCGCCAGACTGCGCCGCTCAGATGCGGGCGAAATTCGGCGAGCCGCTCCATCCAGCGCGCGGCGATCGCGCGCAGTTCGGCAAGCTCTCCAGGCTGGGTATCGGCGCGAAACAGCGCGAGGTATTCGCGCACCGCGTCCTCGACCGCGTCGTTGCCGGGCAGGTCTGGCGCGCGGACCGCCCCGCGCCCGAGCGAACGTGCCGCACGGCGCTTCGCCGGACCGTACTCCAGGCCTTCTTCGACGACCAGCCGCGCCGCGGCGTGGGCAACTTCTTCGCTGAACGACGAGGCACTCATGAGTCGCGGCGCAGGACCGATCTCGATTCTAGGAAGCGCTGCTCCCGCATCACGGCAATTCCACACCGCCCATGCGCGCCGCGATGGTGCCGGCCCGCCCGACCACGTAGGCCGAGCCGGGCCGCTTCTCGAAGCGCTTGGGCGCCGGCAGCATCACGGCAAGCTGCGCCGCCTGGCTGGTCGAAAGGCCTGCCGCCGGGGTTCTGAAGTAATGCCGCGCGGCCGCCTCGGCGCCGAACACGCCTTCGCCCCATTCGACGTTGTTCAGGTAGATCTCCAGAATGCGCTGCTTGGGCAGGCACGCCTCCAGCATCAGCGTGATCGCGAACTCCTGCCCCTTGCGCAGCAGGTTGCGCTCGCCGTTCAGGAACAGGTTCTTCGCGAGTTGCTGCGTGATCGTCGAGCCGCCGACGACCTTCGCCTGCATGTGCGCGGCCGGCTTCGCACCGGAAGCGGCGGCCGTTCTCGGCGGCGCCTTCTGCAGTCGGCGATCGATCTGCGCGTTGATTTTTTCGATGCGCGCCTCGGCCCGCTGGTTGCGCTCCCAGGCTTTTTCCAGCGCGTCCCATTCGACGCCGCTGTGTTCGGAGAAGCCGGCATCCTCCGACGCGATCACGGCGCGCTTCAGGTGGTCCGAGATGCGCGGGTAGTCGGCCCACTGCTGGCTCCACGCGATCGAATGCTTTTGCACCAGCAGGCGCCAGGCCTCGGAGCGCTGGAAGGTCGTGGACTGCGGGTCGACCACGCGCATCGTCGCGACGCGCAGCGCGAAAAACAGCTGCAGCGCGAGCGCCGACAGCACCACCAGCGCGGCGATGCGCAGCACGTGCGCCACGATCGCCTTCAGCATCGTCGTCAATCGGCTGCCGTCATGCGCTCGCGCAGCGCGGCCAGCACCGGCGCGGTCTGCGGCGCGACGCCGCGCCACAGCTCGAACGCCTGCGCCGCCTGCTCGACCAGCATGCCCAGCCCGTCGCGCGCGACCGCGCCGTGGGCCGTGGCCCAGTCCAGGAAGCCCTGCGCCGCCGGCCCGTACATCAGGTCGATCGCGAGGGCACCGGGCGCGAGCACCGCGTCCGACACCGGCACCGGCGCGCCGTTCATGCTGCTCGCGCTGGCGTTGATCACGACGTCGAAGCCGGTGCCGGCATCCGCCAGCGTGCTGGCACGCAGCGACGCGCCGGCCGCGAACGCGCGGTGCCGCTCGACCAGCGGCACCGCCCGCTCGAGCGTGCGGTTCGCGATCACGATCTCGCGCGTGCGCGCCGCGAGCAGCGGCGCGAGCACGCCGGCCGCAGCGCCGCCGGAGCC
>DATEFR010000533.1:0-6888 GCA_035280545.1 Burkholderiaceae bacterium
AGGGCCTGTTGCTGTTTGGCATCGGCCTCGTTCCCGGCGCGATCGGCGCACTGTTCTTCGCGCTGACCGGACAGCGCCATCCGCTGCAGAGCGAGACGTCGCTGCGCATCATCACGCTGGTGATTTACGCGCTGTACTTCACCTGGTTCTGGTCGGCCCGCGGGCAGACGCTTGCGATGCAGACCTGGCACATCCGCGTCGTCACGGCGGATGGCGGCCCGCTGAGCCAGGGTCGCGCGCTGCTGCGGTTCGTCGCCGCCTGTGCCTGGTTCGCGCCCGCGGCCGTGCTCGCGCACCTGAACGGCTGGACCGGCTGGCCGGCGCTCGGCGCCGTCGGCGTCGGCATCGTGGCGTACATGCTGCTCGCGCTGCTGCACCCGCAACGCCAGTTCTGGCACGACGCGCTGTGCGGCACGCGGCTCGTCATCGACGACGCGCCGCACACGAAGCCGAAAACGGCGTAGCCGCACACGAATCCGTCTTGTTCGCGCGGGCACAATCGCTGCGCATGACCAATCCGCACAAAGGGCGCACAGGGCTGGACCGCGTGATCCGCGCGACCGGCTATTCGATCTCCGGGCTGCAGACGGCCTACCGCGGCGAGAGCGCATTCCGACAGGAATTCTGGCTCGCGGTGGTCCTGGTGCCGCTCGCATTCTGGGTCGGGCGCGGCTGGGTCGAGGTTGCCATCCTGGTCGGCTCGGTGCTGCTGGTGCTGATTGTCGAACTGCTGAACTCGGGCATCGAAGCGGCGATCGATCGCGTCTCGTTCGAGTGGCACGATCTTTCCAAACGCGCGAAGGACCTGGCCAGTGCGGCGGTGTTTCTCTCGGTGTTGCTGTGCGCTGGCGTGTGGCTCGCCGCGCTCTGGCATCGCTTCGGGTATTGAATGTGACGAAATGGGGAGTTCGATGAAGAAGACGTTGTCGATCTGCGTCTACTGCGGCTCGCGACCTGGCGCAAAGCCCGAATACGCCGACGCGGCCCGCGCGATCGGGGCGGCCATCGGTGAACGCGGCTGGCAGCTGGTCTATGGCGGCGGTCGTGCCGGGCTGATGGGCATCGTGGCGGACGCGGCGCTTGCCGCCGGCGCGCCGGTGGTCGGCGTGATCCCGGAGTCGTTGATGGGCCGCGAGCTCGGCCACCGCGGCCTGACCGAGCTGCACGTCGTGCAGACCATGCACGAGCGCAAGCTGATGATGGCCGAGCGCAGCGATGCATTCATCGCACTGCCAGGCGGCATCGGCACGTTCGAGGAGTTGTTCGAGGTGTGGTCGTGGCGCCAGCTCGGCTACCACGACAAGCCGCTCGGGCTGCTCAATATCGCGGGCTACTACGACACGCTGCTCGAGTTCCTGCGCAACAGCGAGCGCCTGGGGCTGATGACGAACGAGCAGCTTGCGCTGCTGCAGGTGAGCGACGCTCCGCTGGCTCTGCTGGCCGAGATGGGCCGGCTCGCGCCGCTCGCCACAGCGCCTGACGACTACCGGCAGATCTGAGCGGCGCTCTCTCGGGTCAGATCGCGTCGTCGTTGAGCTCGCCGGTGCGGATGCGCACCACCTGCTCGACCGGCGTCACGAAGATCTTGCCGTCGCCGATCTTGCCGGTCTTCGCGGCCTTGACGATAGCCTCGATGCAACGCTCGACATCGCCGTCTTTCACGGCCACTTCGAGCTTCACCTTCGGCAGGAAGTCGACGACGTACTCGGCCCCGCGGTACAGCTCGGTGTGCCCCTTCTGGCGGCCGAAGCCCTTGACCTCGGTGACGGTCAAGCCGGTCACACCGACCTGCCCCAGGGCTTCGCGCACCTCTTCGAGCTTGAAGGGTTTGACGATCGCGGTGATCTGTTTCATGGCCGGGCTCCTGCGAGATTGATCGCCACTAGGTTATCACGCAGCCGCAATATTCGGTGCGCGCCGCGCGCGATCTAGGCGCGAAACTTGGATGTGATCGGATAGCGCCAGTCGCGCCCGAATGCCCGGTGCGTGATGCGGATGCCGATCGGGGCCTGGCGCCGCTTGTATTCGTTGATCTTGATCAAGCGGGTGACGCGCTCGACATCGGCCGGCTCGAAACCGGCCGCGACGATCTCGTCTATGCCCTGATCCTGCTCCATGTAGCGCTGCAGGATCCCGTCGAGCACCTCGTACGGCGGCAGGCTGTCCTGATCCTTCTGGTCGGGGCGCAGCTCGGCCGACGGCGGCCGCGTGATGATGCGCTCAGGGATGATGTCGCGTCGCCCGGCCGCGCGCTCGCGCTCGTTGCGCCAGTTCGCGAGCCGGTACACCAGCGTCTTGGCCACGTCCTTGATCACCGCAAAACCGCCGGCCATGTCGCCGTACAGCGTGCAGTAGCCGGTCGCCATCTCGCTCTTGTTGCCGGTGGTCAGCACGATCGCACCAAACTTGTTCGACAGCGCCATCAGCAGCGTGCCCCGAATTCGTGCCTGGATGTTCTCTTCGGTGGCATCTTCCTTCAGGCCCGCGAACTCGGTCGCGAGGCTCGCGCGGAACGCATCGAACATCGGCACGATCGAGATCTCGTCGTAGCGTACGCCCAGGCCCTCGGCCATCTCGCGCGCATCCAGCCACGAGATGTCGGCCGTGTAGGGTGACGGCATCATCACGGTGCGCACCTTGTCGGCGCCCAGCGCGTCGACCGCGATCGCGAGAACCAGCGCCGAGTCGATGCCGCCCGACAACCCGATGATCACACCGGGAAAACCGTTCTTGGTCACGTAGTCGTGCACACCGACGACCAACGCCGACCAGGCCTGCTCCTCGATGCTGGGCAGCGGCGCAATCTCGCCGCGCACGCCCGTGCCTTGCACCTCGACGAACGCGAGCGTCTCGTCGAACACCGGCGCACGCGCACCGATCCGGCCCGCCGCGTCCAGCGCGAACGACGCGCCGTCGAACACCACCTCGTCCTGCGCACCTGCCATGTGCGCATACAGCAGCGGCAACTGCACGTCGCGCGCGCGCTCGGCCATGCGCTCCTCTCGCTCGACCGCCTTGCCGAGGTGGAACGGCGACGCATTGATCACGCACAGAACCTGCGCGCCAGCAGCCTTCGCGCTGCGCGCCGGCTCGTCGAACCAGGCGTCCTCGCAGATGTTGAGGCCGACCTTGACGCCCTGCACCTCGAACACGACGGCCGGCCGGCCCGCATCGCGGCCCGACGCGAAGTAGCGCCGTTCGTCGAACACCTGGTAGTTCGGCAGCTCGCGCTTGCAATAGGTTGCGAGCACCTGTCCCTGCGTCAGCACCGAGGCGGCGTTGAAGCGCTTCGGCACCGAAACCGAGTTCGACCTAACATCGCCCCGCTCACCGAACTGATGCGGATGCCCCACCACCACGAACAGCCCCGGCAGATCGGCCAGCGCGCGCGCGCAATCGGCCAGTGCGTCGGCGCAGGCCTGCATGAAGGCCGGGCGCAGCAGCAGGTCTTCCGGCGGGTAGCCGCACAGGCCGAGCTCGGGGGTCAGCACGAGACGAGCGCCCTGCTCGTAGGCCCGGCGCGCCGCGGCGATGATCTTGTGCGCATTGCCGGCGAGATCGCCGACCGTCGCATTGATCTGCGCCAGGGCCACTTTCAACGGAGCCGACGAATCGGCAGGAACAACAGCGTCGACTGACGCAGCGGCAGACACGGCAACGGACATATGCGGCGCGAAGAACCCCGACAGCACGGGCTCGAAGAGAGTCTGAACGATTATGTCATTCGCATCTTCGACGATCCCGCCGCCATCGACGCGACCGCGTGGAACACCCTGGTCGACGCACAGCCCAGCGCGATGCCGTTCATGCGCCACGAGTACCTGCTCGGGCTGCACCAATCGGCCAGCGCGGTCGAAGCCACCGGCTGGCAGCCACAGTTCGTCGCGGTGTTTCGCGGCGACAGCCTGGTCGCGGCCTGTCCGCTGTACTTGAAGGACCACTCGTACGGCGAATACGTCTTCGACTGGGCCTGGGCCGACGCCTATCGCCGCCACGGCCTCGCCTACTACCCGAAGCTGCTGAATGCGGTGCCGTTCACGCCGGTGCCTGGCCCGCGGCTGATTGCGCACGACGACGCGTCGCGCCGCATGCTGCTGCGTGCGATCCGGCAGTACGCGATCGAAGCGCAACTCTCGTCGGCGCACGTGTTGTTCCTCGACGAGGCCGACCAGCGTGCCGCGCAAGCCGAGGGCTGGATGATGCGCAGCACCGTGCAGTTCCACTGGCGCCAGCCCGACGCGCAGCCGTACGCGACTTTCGCCGATTTCCTCGCCAACCTGCAGCGCGAGAAGCGCAAGAAGATCCAGCAGGAGCGGCGCCGCATCGCCGAGGCCGGAGTCGAGTTCGAATCACGCGAGGGCCGTGCGATCACGACCGATGATTGGGACTTCTTCTACCGCTGCTACAAGCAGACCTACCGCGAGCATCACTCGACGCCGTACCTGACGCGCGATTTCTTCAGCCGCGTCGCACGCACGATGCCGCAAAACTGGCTGCTGTTCATCGCGTCGCGCGGCGGCAAACGCATCGCCGCATCGCTGATCGTGATCGACCCGATACGGCGCAGCGCGTTCGGCCGCTACTGGGGCGCGGTCGAGCACGTGCCGCTGCTGCACTTTGAGGCGTGCTACTACCAGCCGCTGCAGTGGTGCATCGCGAACGGGTACACACGCTTCGAAGGCGGCGCGCAGGGCGAGCACAAGATGGCTCGGGGGCTGCTGCCGGTGCGCACTGCCTCGGCCCACTGGCTCGCGCATCCGCAGTTTGCGCAGGCCGTGGCCGAGTACCTCGAGCGCGAGGGGGCGGGCGTTGCCGAGTATCTGGACGAGTTGAACGAGCGGATGCCGTTCAAGGCGGGCGATCAGGCACCGTCGGCCTGACGCCCCCTCCTCTTACTTCTTCCCGAAGTTCGCGATCCCGTTGACGATCTCGGCCCGCGCCGCGTCGGGACCCTGCCAGCCGGTGACCTTGACCCACTTGCCCGCCTCGAGGTCCTTGTAGTGCTCGAAGAAGTGCTGGATCGCCTTCAGCCGCATCTGGTTGATGTCTTCCGGCTTGTGCCAGTGGTCGTAGATCGGCAGGATCTTGGTGGTCGGCACCGCGAGCACCTTCGCATCGCCGCCGGCTTCGTCTTCCATCATCAGCACGCCGATCGCGCGGCAGGTCACGACGACGCCCGGGGTCAGCGGGAACGGCGTGATCACGAGCACGTCGACCGGATCGCCGTCGTCCGACAGCGTACGCGGCACGTAACCGTAGTTGCACGGGTAGTGCATCGCGGTCGTCATGAAGCGGTCGACGAACAGCGCGCCGCTCTCCTTGTCGACCTCGTACTTGATCGGGTCGGCATTCATCGGGATCTCGATGACGACGTTGAACTCGTCGGGCGCCTTCGCGCCGGGGGTCACGTTATGCAGGCTCATGCGTGGGACTCGATTTGTAAGTGGGCATTGCGGGGAAACCCGGATTTTATCTGCCGTACCACGATGGAAAACACCCAGCCCGCCGTCGTTGCCTAGACATCGACCATCCCGTAGCATGCCCCTGGCCCCACCGGCCCATGCCGACGAGCCTGGGCGAGCGCCCTCCGGCTCGATCGATCCAGCCCACCCCAGCAATCGAACGAGAAAGGACACCCCTTGATCACGACATCGATGGCGCTCTACATCGCACTGGCCTGCGGTATTGCCGCAGTGGTCTATGGCTTCGTACAACGCAGTTGGATCCTCGGCCAGGACGCCGGCAATCCGAAGATGCAAGACATCTCCTCGGCGATCCAGCAAGGGGCGGCGGCCTATCTCGCCCGCCAGTACAAGACGATCGCGTTCGTGGGCGTCGTGCTCGCGATCCTGATCGGCGTGTTCCTCGACGGCAAGACCGCTTCCGGCTTCGTGCTCGGCGCCGTGCTGTCGGGCGCCTGCGGCTTCATCGGCATGAACGTCTCGGTACGCGCCAACGTGCGCACCGCGCAGGCCGCGACGCGGGGCATAGGCCCGGCGCTGGGCGTCGCGTTCAAGGGCGGGGCGATCACCGGGATGCTGGTGGTCGGCCTGGGCCTGCTGGGCGTCAGCATCTTCTACTGGTTCATCGTCGGCAACGGCAACCTGACGCCGGACAAGACGCTGTCCAGCGTGCTCAAGCCCATGCTGGGCCTGGCGTTCGGCGCCTCGCTGATCTCGATCTTCGCGCGGCTGGGCGGCGGCATCTTCACGAAAGGCGCAGACGTCGGCGCCGACCTGGTCGGCAAGGTCGAAGCCGGCATCCCCGAGGACGACCCGCGCAACCCGGCGGTGATCGCCGACAACGTCGGCGACAACGTCGGCGACTGCGCCGGCATGGCCGCTGACCTGTTCGAGACCTATGCGGTGACGCTGATCGCCACGATGGCGCTGGGCGCGCTGATGATCAGCGGCGATGCGTCCAACGCCGTCGTGTACCCGCTGCTGCTCGGTGCGGTCTCGATCATCGCCTCCATCATCGGCTGCAGCTTCGTCAAGGCCTCGCCCGGCATGAAAAACGTGATGCCGGCGCTGTACAAGGGGCTGATCGTCGCCGGCGTTCTCTCGCTGATCGCGTTCTACCCGGTCACGGTGTCGCTGTTCCCGCAGCCCGTCACCTTGACCGACGGCACCAAGGTGACCGCGCTCGCGTTGTGGGGTGCCTGCATCGTCGGCCTGGTGCTGACCGCGGCGATGGTCTGGATCACCGAGTACTACACCGGCACCGACTACAAGCCGGTGCAGCACGTCGCGAAAGCGTCGACCACCGGACACGGCACCAACATCATCGCGGGCCTGGGGGTCTCGATGCGCTCGACCGCGTGGCCGGTGCTGTTCGTCTGCATCGCGATCGTGGTCGCGTACCTGCTCGCGGGGCTTTATGGCATCG
>DATEFR010000534.1:0-13020 GCA_035280545.1 Burkholderiaceae bacterium
CGGGGCTTCGCCTTCGGTTGCCTCGGCAGCCGGGACAGCCGGCGCGGCGGCATCCGCGGCCGAACTCTTGGTCGTCGTACGGCGACGGCGCGCCGGCTTCGGAGCATCCGCGTCGGTGGCGACCGTATCGGGCTCGAACTCTGCGGCACTCGCCGCGTCAGGGTTGGCGTTCATGGTTGCGGTTCCTCGGGAGCGGCATCCGCCGCGGGCGCATCGGGCGCACTGGTCGGGAGAGATTCAGGATGGGGTAGGTCGTGGGGGACGGCGGCGGCTGGCTCGTCCGCCATCGCATCGGGCACCGAGTCGGGAGTCGCTGCGATCGGGGCTTCGACCGGCTCGGTCGCAGCCTCGCCTGCCGACTCGACGATCGCCTCGGCCGCCCCGTCCAGGGCCAGCGACGCCTGTGGGTCGAGCAGGCTGGGCTGCTGCTCACCGAGCGCTTGCGCCAGCGCGACACCGCCGTCGACACCGTCGCCCAGGCCGGTCGTGCCGAGCAACGGAAGCTGCTCCAGGCTCGCGAGCCCGAGGTCGTCGAGAAACTGCTTCGTCGTCGCGAACAGCGCGGGGCGCCCCGGCGATTCGCGGTAGCCGATCGCCTCGACCCAGCCGCGATCCTCGAGCTGCTTGATGATCTGGCTCGCGACCGTGACGCCGCGTATGTCTTCGATGTCGCCCCGCGTCACCGGCTGGCGGTACGCAATGATCGCCAGCGTCTCCAGCACCGCGCGCGAATACTTCGGCGGCTTCTCCGGGTTCAGGCGGTCGAGGTACTCGCGCATTTCGGGCCGGCTCTGCAGCCGCCAGCCGGTCGCCAGCGCGACCAGCTCGACACCGCGGCCTTCCCACTCGCGCGTCAGCTCGTCGAGCAGCGTGCGCAGGGTGTCCGCCCCGAGCTCGTCGGCAAACAGGACGCGCATGTCGCGCAGTGGCAGCGGCTGGCTGGCGCAGATCAACGCCGTCTCGAGGACGCGCTTTGCATCCTGGCTATTCATGGACTTCGTTCACAACTTCATCGTCGGGCAGGCCCGGGGCTGTGCGGCTCGTCATCGACACCTGCGTGTGCCTCGACCGTGTGACCGCGCTTCGGCGCAGCAACAACATGGTTCGCGGAGGTGGAGCGGCCGGCGCTTCTCGCGTCGGGCCCGCGTTCAGGCACGCTCGGGTGCAACTCACTTCATCGTGCATGCCGCCCAGATGCACAAGGCGCCGAAACAAGCGCCTTCGCGGATGGGCCATGCCGGGAAGGATTGGCGCAATTGTACCCAACAGGAGGTCGCGATGGTGTCAGGGCTATCCACGCCCCCGCCAGACCTGTTGCCAGGCGGCCTCGAAATCGGCTGGAGGCGGCGTGTCGAACGCAAGCGGTTGTTGCGTGATCGGATGGGCGAACGCCAGCCGTGCCGCGTGCAGCGCCTGGCGTTGCAGGCCCAGCCCCGGTCGGCCGCCGTACAGCGCATCGGCCACCAGCGGATGGCCGCGCGACGCCAGATGCACGCGGATCTGATGCGTGCGCCCGGTGTGCAGAACGCAGCGCAGCGCGCTGGCGGCGACCCCGGCATCGCCGACTGCGGCGGCGAGCACCTGCACGTCGGTACGCGCCGGCTTGCCCGATGCCAGCACCGCCATGCGCACGCGCGATTGCGGATCGCGCCCGATCGCGGCCTCGATGCTGAACACGGCCGGCACGACCTTGCCGTGCGCGATCGCCCGGTACTCGCGATGCACCTCGCGCGCCGCGATCGCCCGGACCAGCGCGGTCGCGGCCGGCAGCGTCTTCGCGACGACCATCAGGCCCGAAGTGTCCTTGTCCAGCCTGTGCACGATGCCGGCGCGCGGCAGGCTGGCGGCGCCGGCGTGGTGCGCCAGCAGCGCGTTCAGCAACGTCCCGGACCAGTTGCCCGCCGCGGGGTGCACGACCATGCCGGCCGCCTTGTTGACGACCAGCAGGTGCTCGTCCTCGAACGCAATGGACAGCGGCAACGCCTCGGCGCGGAAGGCGCGGCTCTCGGCGGTCGGGACGAGTTCGATCTCCAGCGACTGGCCGGCCGCCACCTTGCGCGACGCGGTATCGACGACGCGCCCGTCGGCCTGCACATGGCGCCGTTCGATCAGGCCTTGCAAATGACTGCGCGAGAACTCGCCGACGAGCATCGCGAGCACCTTGTCCAGACGCTGGCCATGCAACGCCGCGGGAACGACCAGGCAGCGACGCTCGATCTCCGACTCGCCGGATTCGGCATCGGCGGCGAGCTCGACCTCGACGCCGGCGGCGAGGTCGTCACCGCTCCCTGTTTCCTCAGGGCCGTGCGAAGGCGTGGCCATCTGACGCGTCCCTATAATCGCGGATCGAATCTTTGCAGGGGATGCGCCGTGCCAAGCGCGCGATCCCGACGAACCGTAGGCCCATGAATCAACTGTCTGTGCAACCTTCTGCGTGGGGCCGCGGCGCACTCGCTGCATCGGCAGCGGCGCTCCTGATGGTGTCGGTCCTGCTCTCGGGATGCGGCTCGACGCCGAAGACGCCCGAGTCGCAATGGGGCCCGGAGCGATTGTATTCAGAGGCCAAGGAAGAAGCCGCGCAAGGCAACTACGAACGCGCCGGCAAGCTGTACGAGAGGCTCGAAGGCCGCGCATCGGGCACCGTGCTCGCGCAGCAGGCGCAGATCGAACGCGCCTACATGCTCTACAAAGGCGGCGAGAAGGCGCAGGCGCTGTCGACGCTCGAGCGCTTCATCAAGCTGCACCCGACCAGCGCCGCGATCGACTACGCGTACTACCTGCAAGGCATCATCAACTTCAACGACAACGTCGGCTTCCTGAGCAGCTTTACGCGGCAGGATCTGTCCGAGCGCGATCAGCAGGCATCGCGCGATGCGTACCAGTCGTTCAAGCAGCTCGTCGATCTCTACCCGCAGTCGATCTACGCCGAAGACGCGCGGGCGCGGATGAACTACATCGTCAACTCGCTGGCGGGCTACGAAGTGCACGTCGCGCGCTACTACTATCGGCGCGGTGCCTATGTCGCCGCGGCGAATCGTGCGCAGCAAGTGGTCGTCGAGTTCCAGACCACGCCCTCGGCCGAAGAAGCGCTCTACATCATGGCCGCGAGCTACGACAGGCTGGGCCTGAACGAGCTGCGCGACGACGCCGAGCGGGTGCTGAAGTCCAGCTTCCCGAATTCGGCGATGAAGACCGACGCACTCGGGCCGAAGAAGACGCCCTGGTGGCAGCTCTGGTAGAGATCAAGCTGCGCCGGCACGCAACTCGCTGAGCCAAGCCAGCGCTTCCTGTTCATTGGCCACCGGCGTCATCGGCGGCAGTGCCTCGCGCAGGCGCTTGCCGTAGTTCATCCCGGCCATCCGCGAATCGCAAACCACCAGCAGCCCGCGGTCGGTCTCGCTGCGGATCAGCCGCCCGGCCCCTTGCTTCAGCGACACGGCCGCTTCGGCAACGAAGTAGTCGGCAAACGCGTTGCGCCCTTCGCCCTCGAGCCGCTTCACGCGCGCTTCGACCAGCGGGTCGTTCGGCGGCGGGAACGGCAGCTTGTCGATCAAGACGCACTGCAGCGCATCGCCCGGCACGTCGATGCCTTCCCAGAAGGTCTGCGAGCCGACCAGCACCGCACCCGAGCCGCTGCGCTGCAGGAACTGCTGCATCAGCTGCCGTTTCGGCATCTGCCCCTGCACCAGCACCTGGATCGCATCGCCGGCCGCCTCGAACTCGGCGCGCAGCTGCTCGCCTATGGTCTGCAGCGCGCGCAGCGTCGTCGTCAGCACGAAGGTGCGGCCGCCCAGCGCACGCGCGCAGCGCGAGGCCAGCAGCGCAACCGACGGTGCGTGCGCCGCATCGTTGGGCTTCGGGAACGCGCGCGGCACATACAGCCGCGCGTGCTGCGCGTAGTCGAACGGGCTGCCGAGCCGCAGTACACGCGCATCCGCCAAGCCGGCCGATTCGGTGAACCAGGACAGCCGCTCGTCGTCGCCCAGCGTCGCCGATGTGAACACCCAGGCCTTGCGCGCCGTGCTCATCTGTTCGCGCAGCGCTTCGCGGATGTCCAGCGGCGATTCGACCAATCGCGCCTGATGCGCGGAGACGTCGATCCAGCGAACCTTGCCCGCATCCGGCTCGGCATCGAAACGCTGCGCGACGCCATGCAGCTGGCGAGCGCGCTCGGCCAGCTTTGCGAAGTCGGGCGCCGCGTCGATCACCGTCTGCGACGCTTGCGCCGCCGCTTCGCAGGCGCCGCGCACAGCGCTCAGCGCCGCGCGGAAATCATCGCGCGCCGCGCGTTCGGTCCAGCGCAGCTTGATCGTGCCGCGCAGGTCGCGCAGCGACCCCGCAGCCGCCAGCCTCAGCTCGCGTGCCGCTCGATCGCAAGCCATCTGAATTTCCTGCCACGGCGCGAGACCGCGCGCCTGCTGCAGGCCGGCGCCGAGCAGGTCGCGCGCAAAGTCGATGAGCTGGCTGGTGGAGAGCGTCGTGCCGAGAAACTGCACACCGGCCTCGGCGAGCTGATGGGCCTCGTCGAACAGCGCGACCTCGACGCTGGGCAGCAGTTCGGCCACGCCGGTGTCGCGCAGCGCCATGTCGGCAAAGAACAGGTGATGGTTGACGACGACGATGTCCGCCGCCATCGCCTCGCGTCGCGCCTTGACGACGTGGCATTGACGGAACTGCGGGCATTCGCTGCCCAGGCAGTTCTCGCGCGACGACGTGACCAGCGGGATCACGCTGCTGCGCTCGTCCAGGCCGTCGAGCTCGGCCAGGTCGCCGCTGGCCGTCGAGCGCGACCACTGCTCGACCTTGGCGAGCGTGCGCACCGCCCAGCGGTCGGGCAACTGTGCCGATTGGCGCGCCTGATTCAGGCGATGCAGGCACAGATAACTGCTGCGGCCCTTCAACAGCGCGATGCTGACCGGCAGTTGAAGCGCCTCGCGCAAGCGCGGGATGTCGCGCAGGAACAGCTGATCCTGCAGGCTTTTCGTCGCGGTGCTGACCAGCGCGCGAGCGCCGCTCAGCAACGTCGGCACCAGGTACGCGAAGGTCTTGCCGACGCCGGTGCCAGCCTCGGCGACCAGCGCCTCGCGCTCTTCGATCGCCTGCGCGACACCCAGCGCCAGGCGGACCTGGACCTCGCGTTCGACATGGTTCTCGTCGGCCTGCGCCAGCGCGCCGCTACGCGACAGCGCCGCGCGGACCGCCTCCTCGAGCGGCGTCATGCCGGCTCGGGCGGCTCGAGCTCGGCCTCGAGGCGGGCGATCTGATCGCGCAGCAGCAGGCGGCGCTTTTTCAGGCGGCGTACGCTCAACTCGTCGTCCGGTCGGGTGGCGGCGGCCTGGTCGATCAGGTTGTCCAGATCGGCGTGTTCGATGCGCAACTCGATCAGCCGGCGCGACAGCGAGTGCAGGTTGATATCCATGGGACTCGCGACTTTGTCGCGGTTTTCGCGGCAGGCTACGGCAACAAAGACATTATAGTTTTCGACCATGAGCACAACGACCCTCGGGTATCGCCTTTCTGCCACGACAGGCATGCACCGCGGCGACCGCGCCTACCAGCAGGACCAGGTCGACATCGTTCCGCATGATCGCGTGCCCGGCTGTCTGCTGGCGGTGCTGGCCGACGGCATGGGCGGCAAGAGCGGCGGACGCAAGGCCGCCGACCAGGTGCTGCTGACCGCGCGCCAGCTGTTCGAGCGTTATGCGCCGAACCGCGACGATCCGGCCGAAGCGCTGAGGCAGCTCGTGCTCGAATCGCACCTGATGATCAAGCTGACCGCGATCACCTCGGAAGAGGAACCGCACAGCACGGTCGCCGCGTTCATCGTCAGCCCGAACCGTGAGTGCGACCTGATCCACGCGGGCGACTCGCGCATCTACCACTTTCGCGGCGCCGAGATGGTGAGCCGCACGATCGATCATTCGTACGTGCAGCGCCTGGTCGACGAAGGCCAGATCACCGAAGAGGAAGCGAACTCGCATCCCCAGTCCAATCTGCTGACCGGATGCCTGGGCACGCACCAGGATCCGCCGCTCACCCACCGCCGCATCAGCGACCTCGAAGTCGGCGACGCGCTGCTCGCCTGCAGCGATGGGCTGTGGCACTACTTCACGCCGCGCGAGATCGGCGCGATCATCCATGCATTGCCGCCGCGCGAGGCGAGCGAGATGCTGGTCAACAAGGCGCGTCAGCGCGCCCGCGGCGGCGGCGACAACCTGTCGCTCGCGCTGGTGCGCGTCGATCCGCTCGACTGAGCGGATCCTTCCGTTTTCGATTCAACGCGACGACGCGCCGGATGGCGTGGGCGGCGTGGGCAGTGGCGCCACGACCTTCCCTTCCTTCGCCCGTTCGGCGTTGCGTCGTTCGACCGCTTCGCGGTGAGCTTGCGCGGCGCGCCGATCGGCGGCCGCACGCTCGGCGTTTTCCTGCGCCGCGGCAGCGCGTGCAGCGGGATCGACCGGCGGCTGCGGCGTCGGCAGGTCATGGCGCGGCGGCGGTGCGTGGCCTGGCGTCTCGGCCAGATCGGAACGTTCGGCACGGCGCGGCGGCGCGCTCGCGGCGCCCGCGGCGTCCTTGCGGCTGCGCTCTTCGTCGGCGCCGATGCGCTCGCGTATCGCCTGCGTGCGTTCGGCAGCGCGTTGCCTGCGCGCCTGCTCGTCGAGCAGCACTTCCTCGCGACGCAGCCGCGCGAGCCCATCGCGTTCGGTCTTGCGTGCCGCGTCGACACACGGCGTGACCAGGAAATTCTGCTGGCACGCCGTTTCTTCGCGCTGGAACGCCGCCTGCACCTCGGCGCGCTCGCGCACGATGCGCTCGCGTTCCGCGGCGTCACTCTGTTTCGACGTTGCCGGCGGCGTGGCGGCGCCAGCCGACGTTGCGGCGCTCGCCAGCAGTGTGGCGAGCGCGACCCAACTCTTGCCGTTCATGTCAACGAAGTGTCCACGTCGCGCCGCGCCAGCGCCAGAAACTCGGTCGATTGCATTTCGCGCAAGCGTGACACGGTTCGCGGAAACTCGTGTGACAAAGGCCCTTCGGTGTAAAGAAGTTCAGGCTCGACTTCGGCCGACATGATCAGCTTCACGCGCCGGTCGTACAGCACGTCGACCAGCCACGTGAAGCGCCGCGCCTCAGATGCCATGCGCGGCGACATCGATGGCACGCCCGACAGCAGCACGGTGTGAAACTGGGTCGCGAGCTCGAGGTAGTCGTTCTGCGAGCGCGGGCCGCCGCACAGCTGCTTGAAGTCGAACCAGACGACGCCGCCGGCGCGGCGTCGCGCTTGCAGTTCGCGATGTTCGATGTACAGCAGCGGGCTCTCGTCCTTCGCTTCGGCCAGGCGCTCGAATGCCTCGGTCATCGCCGTGTCGGCGGCTTCGCCCAGCGGCGTGTGGTAGAGGTCGACCTGCTCCAGCGTGCGCTGCCGGTAGTCGGTGCCGTTGTCGACGTTGATGACTTCGAGCTTGTCTTTCAGCAGCTCGATCGCCGGCAGGATGCGGTCGCGGTGCAGCCCGTTCGGGTACAGGTCATCGGGATGGAAGTTCGACGTCGTGACGATGCTCACCCGGTTCTCGAACAACGCGTCGAGCAGGCGATGCAGGATCATCGCGTCGGTCACGTCGGCGACATGGAACTCGTCGAAGCAGATCAGCCGGAAGCGCCGCGCAATGCGCTTGGCGAGCTCGACCAGCGGGTTCACCGTGCCCTGCAGCTCGGCCAGTTCGCGGTGCACCTCGCGCATGAACTCGTGGAAGTGCAGGCGCGTCTTGCGCGTCAGCGGCACCGAGTTGAAGAAGCAATCCATCAGGAAGCTCTTCCCCCGGCCGACGCCGCCGTACATGTAGACCCCGCGCGGGATCGGCGGGCGCACGACCAGCTTGGTCAGGGCATTGCTGCGGCGCGCCTTGTAGTCGGCCCACTCGTTCTCGCAGCGCTCCAGCGCCGCGATCGCACGCAGCTGCGCCGGATCGGCCGTGTAGCCGCGCTCGGCGAGCGTGCGTGCGAAGAGATCGCGAACCGGCACGATGCGTGTCGACCGGTGGGATCAGAAGTTCAGCGTGCGCTTCTCGACCGCCAGCGCGGCTTCCTTCGTCGCTTCCGAGAGGCTCGGGTGCGCGTGGCAGATGCGGGCGATGTCTTCCGACGAGGCCTTGAACTCCATCGCGACCACCGCCTCGGAGATCAGCTCCGAGACCACCGGCCCGACCATGTGCACGCCGAGGATCTCGTCGGTCTTCGCATCGGCAATGAACTTGACCATGCCGGTCGTGTCGCCCAGCGCGCGCGCGCGGCCGTTCGCGAGGAACGGGAACGTGCCCGCCTTGTAGGCGCGGCCCGCGGCCTTGAGCTGCTGCTCGGTCTGGCCGACCCACGCGATCTCGGGCGACGTGTAGATCACCCACGGCACCGTGTTGAAGTCGACGTGCGGATGCTGGCCCGCGATGCGCTCGGCGACTGCGACGCCCTCTTCCTCGGCCTTGTGCGCGAGCATCGGGCCGCGCACGACGTCGCCGATCGCCCACACGTTCGGCAGGTTGGTCCTGCACTCATCGTCGACCACGACAAAACCGCGCTCGTCGAGCTTGAGCCCGACCGCCTCCGGCTTCAGGCCGTTGGTGTTCGGCACGCGGCCGATCGAGACGATCAGCTTCTCGACCTCGAGCTTCTGTTCCTTGCCGGCCGCATCGGCGTAGGCCACGCTGACGCCGCCCTTGCCCGACTTCACCTCGGTGATCTTGATGCCGAGCTGGATCTTCAAGCCCTGCTTGGTCAGCGCCTTGTGCGCCTCCTTCGCGATCTGCTCGTCGACCGCGCCAAGGAACGTCGGCAGCGCTTCGAGCACGGTCACGTCCGCGCCGAGGCGGCGCCACACCGACCCCATCTCCAGGCCGATCACGCCGGAGCCGATCACGCCCAGCGTCTTCGGCACCCCGGGGATGCGCAGCGCGCCGTCGTTGGACAGGATGGTCTCCTCGTCGAACGCGGCGCCGGGCAGCGCCCGCGCGTTCGAGCCGGTCGCGACGATCACGTGCTTTGTGGTGATCGTCTCGGCCGCCGCACCTTCGATCGCGATCTCGTAGCCAGCGTCGCTCGCCTTCGCGAACGAGCCGCGACCGTGGAAGAACGTGACCTTGTTCTTCTTGAACAGGTACAGGATGCCGTCGTTGTTCTGCTTCACGACCGCGTTCTTGCGGCCCAGCATCTTCGCGAGATCCAGCTTCAGCTCGCCAACGCCGATGCCGTGGTCGGCGAAGTGCTTGCCGGCATGCTCGTAGTGCTCGCTGGACTGCAGCAGCGCCTTGCTCGGAATGCAGCCGACGTTGGTGCAGGTGCCACCGGGAGCAGGCCCGCCCTTCTCGTTCTTCCAGTCGTCGATGCACGCAGTGTTGAAGCCGAGCTGCGCGGCGCGAATCGCCGCGATATAGCCGCCCGGGCCGCCGCCGATCACGACGACGTCGAATGTCTTGCTCATGACGCGTCCTTAAATGTCGAACAGCAGACGCGCCGGGTCTTCGAGCGCTTCCTTCATCGCGACCAGGCTCAGCACGGCCTCCCGGCCGTCGATGATGCGGTGGTCGTAGCTCATCGCGAGGTAGTTGATCGGCCGCACCACGACCTGGCCATTCTCGACAACGGCACGATCGCGCGTCGCATGCACGCCGAGGATCGCCGACTGCGGCGGGTTGATGATAGGCGTCGACAGCATCGAGCCGAACACGCCGCCGTTGCTGATCGAGAACGTGCCGCCGGTCAGGTCTTCGAGCGCGAGCTTGCCCTCGGCCGCCTTCTTGCCGAACTCGGCGATCTTCTTCTCGATGTCGGCGAAGCTCATCTGGTCGGCATTGCGCAGGATAGGCACGACCAGTCCGCGCGGCGAGCCGACCGCGATCCCGATGTCGAAGTAGCCGTGGTAGACGATGTCGTTGCCATCGACCGAGGCGTTGACGATCGGGTACTTCTTCAGCGCCGCCACCGCGGCCTTCACGAAGAAGCTCATGAAGCCAATCTTGACGCCGTGTTCCTTCTCGAACTTTTCCTGGAAGCGCTTGCGCATTTCCATCACCGGCGCCATGTTCACTTCGTTGAACGTGGTCAGGATCGCGTTGGTCGATTGCGACTGCACCAGGCGTTCGGCGATGCGCGCGCGCAGGCGGCTCATCGGCACGCGCTGCTCGGGGCGGTCGCCGAGGTTGAGAGCGGGCACCGGCGGCGGGGCGACGGTCGGCAGCGGCTTCGCGGCCGGAACCGCGGGCGCGGTCACGGGCGGCACGACGGCAGCCGCGGGCTTGGCACCGGCTTCGACCGCGGCGAGCACGTCGCCCTTCGTGATGCGGCCGTCCTTGCCGGTACCGGCGACGGACTCGGGCGCGAGTTTGTTGTCGGCCATCAGCTTCGCGGCAGCGGGCATCGCCACCGGCGCGCCGGCAGCCGCCGGAGCCTCGGCCTTCGGCGCAGCGCCGGCCGGGGCTGCAGGCGCTGCCGCGGGAGCAGCCGCACCAGCAGTGGCTTCCGTGTCGATCTTCGCGATCAGTTCATCGGCGACGACGGTGTCGCCATCGTTCTTGACCAGTTGCGCGAGCACACCGGCCGACGGCGCCGGCACTTCCAGCACGACCTTGTCGGTCTCGATCTCGATCAGGATCTCGTCGAGCTCGACCTTCTCGCCGGGCTTCTTCTTCCACTGCAGCAAGGTGGCCTCGGCCACGGATTCGGACAGCTGCGGGACCTTCACTTCTACGATTGCCATAATTTTTGTCTGTGGGTGATCTGAGCATCAAGCAGTCGCGGCGGATCGGGCTCCGCCCGGCCGCTCGCGGCGCCCCTTGAGGGGAGGCGCGCAGCGCCTCCGGGGTGGCCTCATTTGGTGAGGACGAATCCCTTCAGCTTGCCGAACGCCTGATCGAGCAGGGCCTTCTGCTGTTCCTGGTGCAGGTGCGCATACCCGACCGCAGGCGATGCCGAGGCCGGACGACCCGCGTAGCCGAGCTTCTGCCCGTCGGTCATGTTCTCGTGGATGTAGTGCTGCACGAAGAACCAGGCGCCCTGGTTCTGCGGCTCGTCCTGGCACCACACGACCTCGGTCACGTTCGGGTACTTCTTCATCTCGGCCGCGAACGCCTTGTGCGGGAACGGGTAGAGCTGCTCGACGCGCATGATCGCGACGTCGCCCTGCTTGCGCTCGGCGCGTGCCTTCACGAGGTCGTAGTAGACCTTCCCCGAGCACGCGATCACGCGCTTGACCTTGTCGGCGGCGATCTCGGCGCTGGTCTCGCCGATCACGGTGCGGAACTCGCCCTTCGTGAATTCGGCGAGCGGCGAGGTTGCATCCTTCGCGCGCAGCAGCGACTTCGGCGTCATGATGATCAGCGGCTTGCGGAACATCCGCACCATCTGCCGACGCAGCACGTGGAAGATCTGGCTCGCCGAGCTCGGCTGCACGACCTGCATGTTGTTGTCGGCCGCGAGCTGCATGAAGCGCTCGAGGCGGGCCGACGAGTGCTCCGGCCCCTGCCCTTCATAACCGTGCGGCAGCATCAGCGTGAGGCCGTTCGCGCGGCCCCACTTGACTTCGCCGGAGGCGATGAACTGGTCGATCACGACCTGCGCGCCGTTGACGAAGTCGCCGAACTGCGCCTCCCAGATCACCAGCGTGTTCGGCTCGGCGCTCGCATAGCCGTACTCGAAGCCGAGCACCGCTTCCTCGGAGAGGATCGAGTCGATCACGATGAACGGCGCCTGGCCGTCGGCCACGTGCTCGAGCGGCGTGTAGGTGCCGGTGTCCCACTTCTCGCGGTTCTGGTCGTGCAGCACCGCGTGGCGGTGGGTGAACGTACCGCGGCCGCTGTCTTCGCCCGACAGGCGCACGGCGTAGCCGCTCGCGACCAGCGATGCGAACGCGAGGTGCTCGCCCATGCCCCAGTCGACATTGACCTCGCCGCGGCCCATCGCGGCGCGATCGGCGATGACCTTCTCGACCAGCGTGTGGGCCTTGAAGTCGCCGGGCAGCGTCGTGATGCGCTCGGCGAGCCGCTTGACCTCGGTCAGCGGCAGCGCGGTGTCGGCCGCGTCGGTCCACTTCTTGCCGAGGAACGGCGCCCAGTCGACCGCGTACTTGCTCTTGTAGTTGGTGAGCACCGGGTCGTAGGTGTTCTTGCCGGCGTCCATCGCGGCGCGCGTGGCCTTGACCATCTCGTCCGGGCCGCCGGACTGCAGCACGCCTTGCGTCACGAGCTTGTCACCGTACAGCTTGCGCGTGCCCGGGTGCGCCGCGATCTTCTTGTACATCAGCGGCTGGGTCAGCGCAGGCGTGTCCTGCTCGTTGTGGCCCAGCTTGCGGAAGCAGACGATGTCGACGACCACGTCCTTGTTGAATTCCTGGCGGTAGTCGAGCGCGAGCTGCGTGCACAGCACGACGGCCTCGGGATCGTCACCGTTCACGTGCAGCACCGGGGCCTCGATCATCTTGACCACGTCGGTGCAGTACAGCGTCGAGCGCGAGTCGCGCGGGTCGCTGGTCGTGAAGCCGATCTGGTTGTTGATGACGATGTGCACCGTGCCGCCGGTGTAGTAGCCGCGCGTCTGCGCCAGCGCCAGCGTCTCCATCACGACGCCCTGGCCGGCGAAGGCCGCGTCCCCGTGAACGAGCACCGGCAGCACCGAGTCGCCCTCCTTGTCGCCGCGGCGATCGAGGCGCGCCTTGACCGAGCCTTCGACGACCGGGTTCACGATCTCGAGGTGCGACGGGTTGAACGCGAGGCTCAGGTGCACCGGGCCGCCTTGCGTCGTGATGTCGCTCGAGAAGCCCTGGTGGTACTTGACGTCGCCCGACGGCAGGTTCTCCGGCGCCGTGTGGTCGAACTCGGCGAACAGATCCTTGGGCATCTTGCCCAGCGTGTTGACCAGCACGTTCAGGCGCCCGCGGTGCGCCATGCCGATCACGATCTCCTGCACGCCCTTCAGGCCGGCGCGCTGCACCAGCTCGTCCATCGACGCGATGAAGCTCTCGCCGCCTTCGAGCGAGAA
>DATEFR010000535.1:0-6476 GCA_035280545.1 Burkholderiaceae bacterium
GCGCGCCGCAAGGCCGAGCAGTCGCGCATCGCGGCCGAGCAGGCCGAGAAGGCCGCAGCCGCACGCAACGCGACCCAGGCCGAGAAGGACAACGCGACGAAGCTGCGCGCGACCGCGACCGCCGATGAAGCCGACGCCGAGAAGAAGGAGTCGGCCTCCGAGGTCGCGAATGCCGACAAGACGCTGAAGCAGTCCAAGCTCGACGACCTGAATGCCGGGCGCCAGGCCAACAACCCGTCGGCGGCGACCGTGAAGGCGCAGGCCGAGTACGACGCGGCGAGCAAGACCGATGCGATCGTCAACGAGCAGGCGGGCGATCCGCATTCGCCGCTGGCCGAGGCGCAGGCCGACACCGCCGCGAAGCTGAAGGCCGCGAAGGCGGCGTCGAAGGCGGTGGAGGACGCGAAGGCGCAGGGCAAGAAGCCGACCGCCGAGCAGCTCGCGGCCGAGAAGCAGACGCAGGCCGACTGGTCCGACGCGATCGAGCACCAACTGCGCGTGGCCGGCGCCGACGCGACCTCGCACGGGAAGGACCCCGACGCGGCGATGGACGCGCAGGTCGACCAGATCCTCAAGGACGTGCGCAAGGACGGCTACTTCGACGCCGACTCGCTGCAGAGCAACCTCGCCCCGGCCGTGAAGCAGCTCAAGAGCGAATCGCCGCAGCAGCGCGACCTGATGCTGGAGTACGAGTCGGTGCAGGCCGACGGGCAGAAGCAGGTGGCCGACGCGAAAGCGCAGGCAGCCGATCTGGACGGCAAGGCCAAGCAGGCCGAGGCCGCAGCGAAGCAGCCGGTGGTGATGGGGCCGTATGTGCCGGCGACGACGACCAACGCGTCGGCCACGACCAACCCGAACGGCAGCAACAACAACACGGTGGTCGTGCCGTACGCGCCGACCTTCACGACCACCGGCACGAATGGCGTCACGGGCATCACGGGGACGAACAGCACCTTCAACTCGCCGCCGCTGTTCGGCACTCAGGCCAACACCCAGCCCATCATCCAGCCCAACACGCCGCAGTTCCGCGCGACGCAGGCGCGGGCCGATGCGAATGCCGCACAGAGCAAGCTCGACACGCTCGAAGCCGCGTTCGGCCACACCGACCCCAGCGACCCGAGCAAGAACACGATAGGCACGGTGCAGGCCGACTTCAACAAGCGCGGTGCCGACATCGGCGCCGCCGATGCACGCAACCACTACCTGAAGGTGCTGAGCGATCCGGGCAGCACCCCCCAGCAGACCGCCGCCGCCTACGATGCCTGGCAGGCCGCGGTCGACCAGCAGACGCTGATGACGCAGATGCAGACGGCGATCAATGCCGATGCGACGCTGCTGCAGGCCCAGCAGGCCCAGGCCCAGGCGCAGGCCGACTACGACCAGACCCGGACGCGCCAGCCGTACCTGATCAGCACGTTGAGCGGCGATGGACTATCCGGCTCGCTCGCGCCGGACGGCCGCGACCCCACGCTCAACGTCGACTATCGCAACGCCGGCGACCGGAAGAACGTGGAGCTGGTCAACGGCAAGTACATGCTGAAGGTCGCGGAAAGTGACGGCCAGACCCTGCTGCAGCCCCTGAGCCCGGTGGCCGCGCGGCTGTGGGACACGAACGTCAAGCTCGAGGCGGCGCGCAACGCCGACAAGACCGCGAACACCAACCTCCAGCAGACCTGGCTGGACCAGCACGGCGGCCCCGACGGCACCGGGCTGGATGTCAGCGGCTGGCTGAAGAAGGCGGACCAATACAGCAAGGACCTGACCGATGCGAATGGCAAGGTCAGCACCGCCCAGCAGGACCTGACCAGCGCGCAGAACAGCCACCAGCCCGACGACGTGCTGCAGAAGGACCGCATCGCGCTCGGCGCGGCCCTGCAGCAGCAGAGCCTCGCGCAGGCGCGCGTGGATGCGGTCAACGCGATGCAGACGCTGCGCAACGCGCAGATGGCAGGCGGCCCGGACGGCCAGCCGCCGAGCAACCTCTCGGCGCTGAGCGACAGCGTCCGCAGTGCGGTCAAGAAGGTCAACGACCTGCCCGGTGCGCAGCTGATGACGCCGGACGACGAGGCGACGCGGCGCAACAAGACATTGCCCGACGAGCGCAACGCGCTGAGCGCGCTGGACGTGAAGCTGCAGGCCGCGAAAAGCGCGGCGGACATGGCGCCGAACGACGCGGCGGCCGAGAAGACCTATCGCGACTACGCGAACCAGTACGACTGGCTGAGCCACAAGATCGACGTGCAGCAGGCCGAGGTCGACTATGCCGATGCGCAGCGCGCCGGGCTCGCGGCCAGCTACGAATACAAGAATACGCAGCGGCCCGGCGGCGTGGACCTGCACACCCGCACCCACAGCGCCGCGGACGACAGCGCGCTGACCTGGGGCATCACGCCGGGCCAGAACGGGCAGTCGGTGCTCAACGGACTGCCGTCCAACATCAAGCCCCAGGACGTGCACGTGCAGAAGAAGGACGGCGTCTGGACCGTCACCTTCGACAAGGACGCCGGTGCCTACGCCGCACGCACGACGGCGGCCGGCAGGGCCGGCGCCTACACGAGCTACGTCGACGGCTCGAACAAGGACGACATCGCGATCGAGAAGGGCCATGCCTACACGCTGAACGCCGACGCCGCGCGCTACTGGGAAGCGGCCAACACGGACTCCAGCGTCGGCGCCAGCACGCTGGTGAACGCGAAGGCGGCGTACGACCAGGCGCAGGACGTGGCCCAGCTCGACCCGGTGACCGACGGCACCGGCAAGCCCGTGCTGACGAACGGACAGCTGTCGACCTCGCAGCCTGCGACCGGGCCCGATGGCAAGCCGGTCACGACGATAGACTTCAATGTCGACCAGACCGCGAACAAGGCGAGTGCCGACGCGAAGGTCCTGGCGACCGCGAACGCGCTGACCAAGGCGCAGGATGCGCTGAACGCCGGCAACGGCGATCCGGCCAAGCTGAAGGCCGCGGTGACGGCCGCGACGGCCGACCACGACCTCGCGCTGTCCGAGCAGACCGCGGTCGGCGCGGTGCTCGATTGGCAGATCGCGAACCACGCACGCCAGGACGACGAAGCCGGCTGGCGTCTGGGCGTTCCCCAGTTCACGACCTATGGCCAGTCGTCGCAGGAGAAAGCCGACGACCTGCTGGCGAACGCCCAGTACCAGGTTGCGCAGTGGCAGTCGACACGCCAGAAGGTCGAAGTCGGCCGCGCGCAGACCGCGGTGAACGACGCGCAGGCCGCCTACAACCAGTACCTGAGCGTGCGCCCGTACCTGAGCGCTGCATCGGCTGCCGACTCCACCGAAGGCCGCAACCTGCAGGCCGCGAAGGTGCAGCTCGAGGCGGCCAACCGCACGCTCGCCGCCGCCGCGGTGCCGACCGCCAACACCCAGCAGAAGGCCTTCGTCGCGGCCAACCTCGCGCCCGGCGGCGAGGACGACCCGCATGCGATGTACGAGCTGTTCATGAAGAACCCGGGCGTGATGGCGCAGGGCCTGATCAACAGCGACTACGCGCAGAACGGCGGCCTGCCCACCGAGATGCACAACCGCACCGAGCTGCGCAACACGGTCGCGCTGGCGCTGGGCTACACGCCGTCGATGACCCTGGACCCGACGGACGGCGCCGCGTATGCGCAGACGCTGCAGACCCAGGACCTGTTCGGCAACCTCGACTCCACGCGCAGCGAGCTGCTCGACAAGACGGTCGACCAGATCGTCTCGGTCGGCGGCGAGCACGCGAAGGTCACGACGCTGCCGGTGGTCTACGCGATCGACGGCGACAAGGACAAGGGCGGCGGCATCGTCAAGACCGCGGTGTTCAAGGTCGAGAACCAGGACGGCAACGGCACGCACCTGGTCGACGAGTACGGCGAGCGCTACGACGATGTCGACGACTACCGCGCGAACAACAACCTGCCGGTCGACGGCGTGAACCTGGCGATGCCCAAGGACGGCAACTTCACGCTGGACAGCAACGGCAATGTCGAGCTGTTCACCGGCGATGCGCGCACCGAGACCGATTGGCAGCACTTCCGGCGCAAGACGCACCTCGATGCGATCGTCGGCGGGCTGGCGATCGTCGGCGGCGTGCTGCTCGAGTTCGGCTCGGCCGGCACGCTGACGCCGGTGGCCGGTGCGCTGATCCTCGGCGGCGCGAGCCTGTACGGCGTGACGACCGCGGCGCAGTCATTGAGCAACCGCGCCGACCACGGGCTGAGCATCAACCCGTTCACCGACCGCGAAGCCGGCATGGACTGGCTGAACCTCGGCGCCTCGGCGCTCGCGTTGCCGTCGCTGGGCTCGGCGGGTCGCGCCGCGACCATGATGTTCGAGGCCGAACGCGCCGCCGCCGGCAGCGCGAAGCTGATGACGACGACGACCAGCACGTTTGCCTCGCTGACCGGCAAGGGTGCGATGTACACCGGCGCCGCGGCGATGGCCGACGGCGGCGCCTACATGGTGCAGAACTGGGACAAGATGAGCGATGCCGACCGCTGGGAGCAGGGCGGCATGTTCCTGCTGAACCTCGCGAGCTTCGGCACCCATCCGGCGGCCGAGGCATTCAAGCAGCGCGCGGCCGCGAAGGTCGACGGCGCGACGCAGCCGGTGGTCGACACGGTGACCGGCGGCGCGAAGACGAATGCCGATGGCACGCCGGCCGTCGAGACGGTGGCCGACACGACCACCACGACCGGCGGCGTGCACACGCTGGACACCGAGGGCGCAGGCACGCAACCGCTGGTCACCGGCGACGGCGCGCTGCCGCTGCTGACAGTGGCCGATCCGCATGGCGCGCCTGTCGATGCGACCGACCCGGGGGCGCCGATCACGACGGCCGACACCGGCTCGGCACAGGACCCCGTAGCCCTCGATCTGCCGTCGCCGCACGAGAACACGCGCGACCCGGCGCCTGTCGACCTGCTCAGCTCGAGCAGCACCGGCGACGATCCGATCGGCAGCAGCGGCGACCCGACCCTCGCCGCCGCAAGCGGCGCACGGCGATATGGCCGACGCGGCGCGCGCGACGACATGGCCCATGAGCAGCGCGTGCTCGACCGTCGCCAGGCCGAGCGCACGAGCCAGCGCAAGCAGGCCGCCGCGAGCCCGCTCGCACGTGCGCACGCGAACGAGCGCAAGGTGCTGGTGCAAGGCGAGGTCGGCAAGGCGATGCCCGGGATGGCGCCGAAGAGCGAAGGCCTGGGCACGCACGCGACGATGGCCGAGCTGCTCGACAGCGGCGCGCTCCCGGGTTCCGAGGGCATCACGCTGACGGGGCGCTTCAGCTATGGCGAGCTGTACCGCCTCAGCACGCTGAACGGCCGGCGCGTCGAGTTCGCGCTGACCTTCGAGAACGTCGGCGGCCAGCGGGTGCGGCGGCTGTACAGCGGCAGCGAAGCGGCGGTGGACATCCCGGACGGCGCGCGCCCGGTCGCGCACACGCATCCCACGCCGCACGAGAACCAGCGTGTCGCGTCCGATGGCGACATCGCGCTGCTCGGCCGTCTGCACGACGAGGCCATGGTCCACAACCCGGGCGCGGCGCCGCGTCCGCACTTCATCGTCTGGGGCGAGAAGAGCGGCCCGCAGGGCGACTACACGGCGGTGTACCCGACCGAGTTCAGGCGCGCCGGCGACGACACGACGACGATGGCCGCCGGTCGCAGCAACACGCTGCACGATCACGAGGGCCTGCCCGCGTTCGATACGCCCGAGGTCGACGCGACGGGCTACAAGGTGCAGCGCAACAGCCTCAGCGACACCGAGCTCGCGCGCACGCTCGACCTTGTGCACGACGCCGGCGGTCGCCTCGACGGCGTCTCCTACGTGGTCTATCCGGCGATCGCCCATCCCGAAACCGGCGCCGGCGCGTTCGCGCCGCGCGACGGGTTGCAAGGCATCGTCCGGGCCGACGCGCGTGCGGCCGGTGCGGTCGAGCCGTCGCGGACCACCGCGGTCGCCTACCGCACGCTGGACGAGGCGCTCGGCGCGACCCGAGGCGAGATCGAGGAGGGCGAGCTGTACTCGTTCGGCGATCATGTCGCGCTCGTCTCGAACTCGCATCTCGATGCGCAGGGCAACGTCGCGTCCGACGGCGTCATCGGCGAGTGGACCTTCGACGGGCACGGCGACGCGGCGCAATCCAAGGGCGTCAGGCTGAATCCGCAGCATGCCGGCGACATCCGCGTCGCATGGCCGGACGGCTACACGCCCGGCGCCAAGCCGCTCGATGCGAACGGTGTCGATCATCTGAACGCGGCGCCCGGCCGCACGACGCTCGCGCTGAACCAGTTCCGTCCCCGCTTTGCCGACATGGCGCTGTTTGCACCGGGCCGCGTACGCGTCACCGACGACGGTGCGCCGGTGCGCCAGCTGATTCCGGTGCCCGAAGGCCACTATGCGCTGGAGATGCACGGTGCCGACACCGGCCGCTGGGTGCAGGGCCCGGACGGTCGCGCGCTGAACGCGGCCGAGGT